>JAITAE010000318.1 GCA_031284295.1 Spirochaetaceae bacterium | reverse complement strand
AACAAGGTTGAGCAGATCGTCAATACGTTTAGAATCAACGCGCAGTATTGCCCCGGCTTCCTTGCCGGCTTTTTTGGCGTCCGCCGCGCCTTCCGCTTTGACCGCCGGCGCGGCGGCAGATTTGACGGCGGGCTTATCCTCGACATCCGGTGTGACCACTTCGCTCACCGTCTGAGCCGGAACTGCGTCCCGCACGGCTGCCGGCGGAGACGGGCTGTTAAGCAGCGTACTTATATCGACAACCGAGGCATCAAGCGAAACGTCCGGAAGGATCACATAGCTTCGCAACGATTCCGCGCTTTCGTTGGACGCAAGATAGTAGTCTACGATGGGAAAGAATGTATCGCCATACAGTGCGTCAAAGTCCGGCGCGGTCTTTAGGATGGTACCTTTATTTTTTATAGCGGCATAAACCTGAATACCGCCGACAGTATTCATCAGGCTTTTTTCGTCAAATTCGACCGACACGCGGTATACGGCGGCGGCTCCATCGGCAGCCCCGAGCATTTCGGCGATCTCGTCTTTTCCGATCGACTCGAAGGGCGCCACCAAAGCTGCGGGCACGGCAACGGACGGCTTCGGCTGAGACTTGGATGGGGCCTGGGCAGGCTTTGCCTTTGCCGCGTTCTTCTTACTTGGCGCGTTGTCCGGCAGCAATGTTGAAAGCCGGCTTTCTATAACTGAGGTGTCATCGCCGTACACATTGCCTTCCATGCGTTTTCCCAGCATGGCCTTGATTATGTCTATCGCCGCAAGCAGTGTATCGACAAGGTCTTCGTTGACGGTAATCTGGTTTCCGCGTATCGCGTCCAGCACATCCTCAACAAGATGAGTAAAATGGGACAGCTCCATCATTTCAACGGTGGCCGCCCCGCCCTTTAAGGTATGCGCCGCGCGGAAAATTTCATCAACCGCGTCGTGATTTGCTCCCTCGTTTTCTAACACTAGAATGTTCTGTTCCAGCGTGTCAACCTGCATCTGAGCTTCACTAAAAAAGTCCTTCAGCAGTTCCTCATTATTAGGGTCTAAATAGTCACTCATTCTTTCAATTTTCGACAAATTCCGGCTTAAAGTCAAGCCGTGCGCTCACGCGCCATTTAACAGGGGAAAATTCGGGATTTTCATCTGGACTCAAAAATCATGTTACGCACGCGGTCCGCTTTAATTCTGGAGCGGGATAATTCTGTTCGAATGGGGATTATCGGGGCAGCGGCAGTGAAAAGTGAACTAATTCATTGGTAGCGCGTAGCGCTACGACAGTAGCCCATAAATCAAGGGGGGGGGGGGGCAGGAGCCCCACGCTAAACCCTTGCCGCATTAGGAAAGACTTGACTCCGTAGGCGGCAAGTCTTACGCTACCCCCTCTGCGGGGGATGGTGGAGGCTTTGACTGCCGTGCAATTCGCTTCTACCAGGCCAAAGGCTGCGCCTTTGGAGCGGCCTTTCCCCCGTAACGCCCCCGGCATATTGATGTTAGAAGCACTATATCTTAAGCGTTGTATTGGTTTGAACATAGGAGGAGTTTGCGCGGAACGCAAACTATGAAAATAACCGCTAAGCGGTTATTTCTCAATCGGGTAAGAAAATTTATAATACCGTCTGTTTTAATACCAAATCTTTGTAGACATTGCCTTTTTCGCAGTGGGGTTAATACCCCGCCTACCCTTCATTATACAGTTAAGCAAGCGGGAACACAACGTGCTTTGCACGTTGTGCCAACGTCAGGCAAAACAGTATAAGCCATACCGCCCTTATCATTCCGGCGGCAGGAAGCTCGTTCGGGACGACGGGCTCTGAACCGGAACCGCATAAACGTCCGGCAGCCCGCCGCCCCGCAGACTATTTGATTGAGTCCGCGTTGTCCTTCGTCGCGACCGTTACGCCGGTATCCCTGTCTTTCGGTGAAATAGTCTCGCCTTTTTGAGCGTCAACGCCGGCCTGTAGGCCCTGATAGCCCATCTCGTAGGGATTCTGTACCATCGAGGCCTGCAAAATCCCGCGTTCAACCAGCGATTTTGTGTCCGCCGACCAGTCAAAACCGACGACTTTTACCTTGCCGGCCAGACCTTTTTGATCGACAGCGTTTCCTACGCCTACCGTTGAACCTTCGTTACAGGCATAGAAACCGGCAAGGTCAGGATTCGCGGTGATAAAGTCCAGCGCGATGTTCAGCGCTTTTGTCTTGTCACCGTCGGAATACTGTGTGCCGACAACCGTAATGCCGGGGTAGTTCGCGGCTATCTGATCTTTGAAATCGTTTTCGCGCGTCATCGTCGTCCCGGCTCCGGCCTGGGCGTTTACGATGGCGACTTTACCGCGTCCTCCGATCAGGCCGGCCAGTGTGTCTGCGGCTGTACGGGCGGCAGCGCCGTTATCGGTCGAGAAAAAGGCGTCGTAATCCTGTGCTGATACCGCAGAATCAATGATGATAACTTTGATCCCGGCTTTTTTTGCCTTTTCAACGCCGGGCGAAAGCGCGTCTTTGTTGAGCGGCGCGAGCAGAATTATGTCTGATTTCTTGGTAATCGCGTCTTCCACCATCTGAAGCTGGATGGCGGCGTCAACCTTGCCCGGAGGCGCGTTGAATGTCAACGCAACATTGCCAAGCTCATCCGCCTTTGCCTGAGCGCCGGCCTTTACCTTGAGCCAGTGCTCGTCAATAGAATCCATGGTGATAAGCGTTGCCTTTATCTTGCCGCTTCCACCTTCGCCCTTTCCGGTAGCCCACAACGGGACCGAAAAGATTAGCGGCGCAGCCGCTACCAACAGTGTGAAAATCCTTCTTTTCATACATCTCTCCTTGTAAAAAAATGTTATATGTAAACCTTTCGGTGTACCACCCTGTTTAATGGGCCCCGGCCCTTATGTCAACGTTGATTTATGCGCATTCGCATTCGTCAACGCGGCTGACGCAACCGGCGCTTTCTTAATCTTTGCGCTTTATTTTATCCAAAAACACAGACCCCGCTATCACGATGCCGATCACGATTTTCTGGATGAACGGGGATACGCCGACAAGATTTAGGCCGTTGCGCAAAATGCCGATGATGAGCGCCCCTATAAATGTACCCGCTATGGAACCTTCGCCGCCCAGCGTACTTGTGCCGCCTATCACCGAGGAAGCCACGGCATCCAGTTCATAGCCATCTCCCGCCGCGGGTTGGGCGGATACGATGCGGGCGGCCATGATTAGCCCGGCAAAGGCCGCCAGCATCCCGGAAAACACGTAGACCAGTATCAGCGTACGGTTCGTGTTCACGCCGGAAAGTCGCGCCGCGTCAAAATTGCTGCCCAATGCGTAGACATGACGCCCAAAAGTTGTCTTTGCAAGAATAAAAGCGAACAGTACCACCGTCGCAAGCATCAGAATCACGGGAATCGGAATAGGCCCTAACGAATCGACGCCGATTACGATAAATGATTTTGGAAGACCGCCTATCGGAATTCCCTGAGTCAGCGTCAGGGCAACCCCGCGCACTGCCGTCATCGTGCCCAGCGTCGCTATAAATGGAGGTATCTTCCCGTAGGTCGTGAATACGCCGTTTATCAGGCCGACCGCCGCCCCGCTTAGTATGCCGAACAGTCCGGCAATAAACACCGGCGCGCCCGACATCATCGCCAGCGCCGCAATCATCCCCGAAAGCGCGATGTTGGAACCTATAGAAAGGTCAATACCCGCCGTTATCATCACATAGGTTTGCCCAATCGCTATTATCGCGATTACCGCAGTCTGCGTAGCTACCGTAAGCAGGTTGCCTACCGTAAAAAAGTAAGGCCGTGCCAGAATCGAAAACACAATAAAAAGAAGAGCAAATCCGCTCAACGTTGAAAGCTGCTGCTTTAACCCGCGGGAAATATTCAATTTTTGCGGCGCAAGTTTTGTTATCCGCATTATGCTTTTCCTTTACGCATACTGAGTCGCATACTTTAGAATTTCTTCCTGATTCGTACTCTTTGTTTCAAGATTCGCGGTGATGCGGCCGTTGCACATCACCAAAATACGATCCGACATACCCAAAACCTCCGGCAGTTCCGATGAGACAAACATCACCCCGATTCCTTCTTTTTTCAGTTCGTTTATGATGTTGTAGATTTCTATCTTCGAGGCGACGTCGATTCCCCGCGTAGGTTCATCAAAAATCACAAGTTTAGCCTCCCGCATCAGCCATTTGCCGACAACGACTTTTTGCTGATTTCCACCCGAAAGGTTTGCGATGCACTGCTCTATGCCCGGCGTTTTGATTTTTAGCGCGTCTTTCATCTTAACCGCCTTTTCAGTCTCTTTTAGGCTACTGATAACGCCAAAATTTGAAATAAACTCCAAACTTGGGAGTGTAATATTTTCCGCCAGCGTCATCTTTACGCAAAGGCCGTCCTTTTTGCGGTCTTCGGGAATGTAGTAGACACCTTCTTTTATCGCGTCCCTTATGTTTTTTATCGCTATTTTTTTGCCACCCAGGACAATTTCTCCCGCGTTCATCCTGTCCGCTCCAGAGACTGCCCGCGCCGTTTCCGTTCTTCCCGCCCCCATGAGTCCGGCGAACGCGACGATTTCTCCCTGATACAACTCAAACGAAACATCCTTAACGCCCGCGCCGTGTGGCGAAGAAAGGTTTTTCACTTCTAGCACTTTTCCGCCGCGCGGAACGGCGATCTTCGGGAATTTTTCGTTCAGGTTGCGGCCAACCATGAGAGATATGATTTCTTCAAGGCCGGTATCCGCGAAGTTAAGCGTTTTGATATACTGTCCGTCCCGCAGAATCGTTACGCGGTCAACGATTCGGGACAACTCTTCCAGCCTGTGTGAGATATAGATTATTCCGCAGCCTTCGGCTTTTAACATCTTTATGACATTGAACAGTTCATCTATTTCCTTGTCGGTCAGCGCGGAGGTCGGTTCATCCATTATGATGATCCTCGCGTTCATTGAAAGGGTTTTGCAGATTTCAACCATCTGCTGCTTAGATACAGGCAGTTCACGCACCGGGGTATCGGGATCAACATCAAGTTCAAGCGCGTCAAGGTATTTTTGGGCCTCATGGTTCTGTTTTTTTCTGTTTGTTATGCCTAAGGCGGATATTTCGCGGTTCAGGTAGATGTTTTCCGCGACGCTGAGATGAGGGCATAGATTCAATTCCTGATGTATGATGCCGATGCCAAGCCGCTGGGCGGAATGCGGTGTCAAATCACCTACAGGTTTACCGTCAATATAAATTTCTCCCGAATCTCGGACGTACACCCCAGAGATAATCTTCATCAGCGTAGATTTACCGGCGCCGTTTTCGCCTAAAAGCGCGTGAACCTCACCCGCATGTAAATCGAAATGTACATTTTTCAGTGCGGATACGCCGGAAAAACTTTTTGATACATTTTCCACCCTGACCAATAGACCGCTGTCTATACCATTCCTCAACATTATTTAACATGGTAGCATACATTCGTAACGCAAGTCAAGGTTTTTTTACACTTTGTTAAAAATTCAACATAATTATGACTTACCGCTTTTATCAGGTTTTTACAAAACATAACAAATATATTTACAAAGATATAAAAATTTGATAAGGTAAGGCATGGCAGGCATTAAATCACGTGTCATTTACAACGATCTTTTACGGCGCATTACGTCCGGAGATTTGAGCGGCGTACTGGCGCTCCCTGCGGAAAGCAAATTAGCGGAAGCTTACGCCTGTTCACGCCCCACAGTACGGAAAGCCCTGGCGGAGCTACGCGAGGCGGGATACATCACTTGTGCCAAAGGTTCAGGCTCGTATGTCACAATGCCCGCGCGGGTACGGCGGGAAGACAATGCGGAAACTTTTTTTGGCATAATATTCCCAAACATGGGGCCGGAATACTTTTTTGACCTGCTGTGCAACAACCTTGCCCGCCGCGCCTCTGAAAACGGTTATTCCCTTGTGTTCGGCGGCTATGTGTCGCCAAAATCAGAAATGTTAAAGCTGGATATTATGCAGATCTGCGACAGGTACATCGCGCAAAAGATTAAAGGTATTTTTTTTGCGCCGTTCGGCTATCATTCAAAGAGCGATCAGATTAACAGGGAAATAATATATTCTTTTTCCGGCGCCGGCATTCCGGTGGTGCTGCTCGATTCAAACATAGAACAGTACCCGCTTCCAAACAGTTTTGACCTTGTATCGTTGAACCATATACAGGCCGGATACGTGATTACGGAACACCTGATCCAGCGCGGCGCCAGGCGTCTTTTTTTTCTTGCTCCTCCCAGTTCGCACCATTCCGTTAAATTACGGGTTATGGGATGCCGCGCTGCCATGTCCGGCAGAGGCATAATGCCGGACGAAGACATATTTGTAGAGATGGAGCGTGATGACATTTCATGTTTGTCGCGGTTTATGAATGAAAAAAAACCTGAGGCTATTCTCTGTTCAAACGATATGACCGCTATGAGCATAATGCAGTCTCTGGAAAAGCTTGGCTGGAAAATACCCGGTGACATCATGATCGCGGGCTTTGACAATTTGAGCAAGGTGATGCTGTTCTCGCGTTCAATTACCAGCATAGACCAGCCCATAGACGATATAAGCCGCGCCGCCCTTAACCTGATGGTTGAACGTATGTCGGACCCGCATAAATCCGTGTCGAATATAGCTTTTTCGGGAACGCTCGTGATAGGGGAATCGACAAGCCTTGCCCGCCCGTAAATGAACCTTCCCGCCGGAGGGCGGAGGGTCGGACCCAGAAGCTATGCCCTGATGAGCCTCCGCACGGCAAGCGCGCAAACAAGCTTGCGACAGGGAAGGGTGCATGGCGCAATTTAGTTCGATGAGTTATTCGCCAAGGCGCAATCCTTGAAGTAAGCGGTACTGATACGGGTAGTACAGAACCGGATGACAGTGGACAACAAGAAAATACCGGAAGATATACGGGAGAAGCGGTGTTAGGGGGGGGGGGGGCATCCACCGCACCCCTAACGCAGCGTCCGCAGCATGGCGCGTAACTCAGGGTCGGCGGCCACGCTTGACGGCGGCACGGGGGACGCCGCTGCAGCTTCGTCGGGCCCCGGGACGATCTCATCACCGGCGGTGATGAGATCGAAAAAGCCGGTACGTGTAAGCGTACCGGAGGAGAGTTCCTCGCCAAGCTGTTTAGGCGTAAATGTACCGGTAACATCGCCTTCGGCATAGTAAAGGCCTATGCCCTCACTCCGCACATCTACGCGCCCTTTCTTTACGATTTGGTATACGGCGTCTTCGCGGCAGCCGTCGAGCCGCCCCTTGTCGAT
>JAITAE010000256.1 GCA_031284295.1 Spirochaetaceae bacterium | reverse complement strand
ATCGGACAGGGCTTTCTGCTCGGCGTTGTCATATCGTCTCTCTGCACGCTGATACCGTCCCTGAAAAGCGCGTTTATAGAACCGGTCGAAGCGCTCAGGCGCTGATGCCGCAGGCCGCCCGGCGGCTGGGAATCGTCCTTGCGAGGGAGTTTGCGGCGGCAGTGGGTAGGGAAGAGTGAATAGTGAGCAGTGAGTAGTGAGCAGTGAAGAATCGGAGTTTTTTTGTGGGGGGGGGGGGGGCTGCAAATATTGACATGGGATTTGGATAATTCGCGATAATTCGTTTAATTCGCGGACTTTGATCTTAACGTGCTCAGGGGAGACTTTCCCCTCTTTATGAAAATATAAAAAATATCAGAGCTATGGAGGCTTGGAGTATTATGAAAATAAAATGTTTGTTGGCTGTTTTGATGACGGCACTCGCGGGATTTGCGGAGGCGCAGGCTCCAGCGGCGGCGGATTTGTTGAAGAAAGTTGATGACAACGAAGTGTATTCAACAATTTATTATGAAGGGCAGATGATAATTGAGTATCAGGGCAAGCGTTTTGTAAAAACGATGAAGGCTTGGGCGCGGAGCAACAATGACAGTTTTATCGAATTTACGAATCCAGAAGACGCAGGCACAAAGTATCTGAAAAAAGACGGCAGGCTTTATGTGTACTCGCCCGATACGGAAGAGGTGATGTTAATTTCCGGGCAAATGTTAAAAGAATCGATGATGGGTTCGGATATGTCTTACGAGGATGTCGTTACAAACGCGACGCTCGCCTCCCGTTACAATCCGGCGATAGGCGGCGATGAAATTTTCTCCGGGCGCGATTGCTGGATTCTGGACCTTAGCGCGAAAACAAAAACCGAGAGTTACGCGAAACGCAGGCTTTGGATAGATAAAGAAAACGGCGACCTTGCGCGCTATGAGCTTTACGCGCTGTCCGGCGCGAAGTTAAAGCAGTATACGCTTGACGAGGCTAAGGTTTTCGGCAGCCGCCGCTTTCCTGTTAAAAGTGAAATCAGCGATATGCTTCGCAAAAACAGTAAAACAATTTTTGTAATGAATAATGTGATTCTGGATCA
The DNA here is from genome assembly GCA_031284295.1 of Spirochaetaceae bacterium. Taxonomy (GTDB): domain Bacteria; phylum Spirochaetota; class Spirochaetia; order Treponematales; family Breznakiellaceae; genus JAIRMY01. The sequence goes on along the minus strand of JAITAE010000256.1, from coordinate 4,565 downwards.
GCCTATAGCGGATTCTGTTTTTAGTCAGCGGAATCTGGAGCGTTAATCCGCGGAGTTACGGCGGATTTTTTTGGAGCGGAAATGAAAAAGTTTTTTGCGTTTGTATTTTGTTTGGCGCTGGAATTGTGTATTAATACAGGGGTGAATTCACGCCTGTACGCGGCGGACGCGCTTTCCGTGTCGGGGCTTTTTGACAGTACGCTCAGGCTGGGGGAGGGGGGAGAGGGCGGCTTTCTGTACGGTATCGAGGAGTACGCCAATATAAGGCTGCGCGGCAGGATAGGCGGCGCGGCGGTTTTTTACGGCGCGTTTAACTGTATCGCGGCTTCGGGCATATCCGCCGCCGCGATGGCGGCGGATATGTTGTCCCCGCCCTCCCTGTACTCCGCGTCCGGCCAAAACTATGCTGCGGCGATTGAGCTTGAGCGGCTTTACTTCCACATCGCAAACGAAAAGACGGGTTTTGACGCCGGCCTTATGCGTATTGCCTTTGGCTACGGGAACGCTTTTTCACCATCAGACTTTTTTAACCCGCGAAACCCGCTTTACCCGGACGCGCGCCCCCGCGCAATTCTTGGCGGGCTTTTCTCGTTCTATCCCGATGACGATTCTACCCTGCGGACTTTCGCCGCCGCTCAGTCAAATCCGCTTTCCAATGACGGCGGCGGATTCAAAACCGGACTTTCAGGGGAGCGGCATTTCAAAAAATTGAGTGTACAGGGTTTGTACGCATTTGAATCGCCGCGAGGCGCGGCTGTCGCTGTGTATGACGCGCCTGATGGTGCGCCATCAGGCGTTCATTATTTCGGGGCTTCGCTCAAGGGGGATGCCTTTGCCGGTTTTTGGCTCGATATGCTGTACGCGCTGAATCCGGCTCGCGGCGGCGGCTCGCGGGAGCTTTCGGCAAGCGCCGGTTTTGATTATTCGCTTGCGCCCGCCCATCTCTACTTTCTGTGTGAGTATCTTTTTAACGGCGCTTACAGCGTTACGGCGGACATTTACAAAAACAATCATTACTTGTACGGCCTTGCCCGTTACAATGTCAGCGATTTTACCAGCGTATCACTCGCCGCGATATTCGGCGTTGATGATGCTTCGTTTACACCGGCGCTGAGTTTTACGACAAACCTTTTTCAAGGCATGACGCTTACGCTCAGCGCCCAAACGCCGCTCGATCGCGCCGTCTTCACGGATGATTCCGGTGATTCAGGCGAACTGGGCCCCGTCCAAAGCGGTGCGCGCTTCCTCCTCGCGGTAAAGGCCGAACTGCGCTTTTAACCCCCGCCAGCGGGTTTAAATACGCGGGTATGTCAGTTATTGTCCGTGTTGTTTGTTAGGTTCACAATGATTCTTAATAGCGTATTTGCCAGGTACTGGCATCGTATTGTATTGACAAGCAATTTGCACAATAATAGTATACGGTATAGGAGTTTTATATGAAAAATAAATTTTGGGGAACACGCGGGACATTTACAGCAATGATTTTTGTGGTGTTTCTAGTCGTTTTCGCGCAGACAGCGCTTTTCGCCGGCGGCGGACACGCGCCTAAAAAATCCGGTGACCAAGACGGCGAGCCTGTTACAATACTTGTGGCGGCGGCGGCAAGCCTAAAAAACGCTTACGATCAGGAGCTTATACCGCAGTTTCAAAGCAAGTATCCGTGGATAACAGTGTCAGGGACATACGACAGTTCCGGTAAACTACAGACACAGATTGAAAACGGTCTTGAGGCGGATGTCTTTATGTCCGCCGCTGTCAAACAGATGGATACGCTCGTTGATGAGGGGTATATCGAAAAAGATTCTGTAGACTATCTGTTGCAAAACAAGTTGGTTTTGATCCGTCCCGTAAGCGCCACAACAACCGTTACCGGTTTTTCCGACATCACAAAGGCTAAAATTATCGCTATAGGCGATCCAAAATCCGTACCCGCCGGCCAGTATGCGGAGGAAGCTCTTACAAAACTGGGGATTTGGAGCAAACTGCCTGAAACATCCAAGAGTCTTGGCACAAACGTTACGGAAGTTTTGAGCTGGGTAGGCAACGGCAGCGCCGAAGTGGGGATTGTGTACGCCACTGACGCGGCTTCCACCAACAAAGTTACAATAATCGAGACATTGGGAGACGGTATCCTTTCCGCTCCTGTCATATATCCGGTAGCTGCACTAAAAAACGCTCCGCATCCGGAAGCGGCAAACCTATTCGTGGATTTCCTTGCATCAACCGACGGGCTTGCTGTGTTTGAACAGTACGGTTTTTCAAAAAATTAACTGCTCACTATGACAATGCCGGCGTACTACGGGCCGCCGGCTGTTATCTTCGCCGCCTCCAGAGATAGCGCTATTCCTTTACAGGCGGCCTGTACATCCGTTACACTTTCGTTTACATCATGGGATAAATGCTTCAGATTTTCCACGATGTCGTGAATGTAGCCGCTCTCATGTTTTATCATGTGGGAACCGCTGCCTACCTGATTTGATGTGTCCCGCAGCGCGGCGAGCGCCGTCAATATCATACCGCCATTGGACGACTGGGCTTCCACCGCTTCCATCACACGGTTAAATGAATGTTCCATATCCGTTACCTCACGAAACATCTGATCCATAGTATCCACAGTTTCCAGTGACATTTGCCGGATGCGGTCAATATCACTCCGCATTTCTTTTATTTTTTTGCTGATAGTACCGGATTCCTTGTTTGATGATTCGGCAAGCCCCCTTACCTCTCCGGCCACCACCGCAAACCCCCTACCTGCCTCTCCCGCGTGGGCGGCCTCGATAGCAGCGTTCATCGCGAGAATACTGGTCTGAGCCGCTATGTTCAACAGCGTGGCGTTAGCATCTTCCAGAAAAGCCGATTGCCCCGCAATACTCCCCAAATCTTCACTGAGGGTTTTAAGCATCTTCTGTCCGGCGGCTGAGGCCTGATTCAGTTTTGCGGTAGTCTCGTAAACACTCTCGACAACACTACGCACCGCTCCAATATCCCGTACCATCCGCTCGATAGAATCTGACGACAGGTCTATATTTTTCCCCTGCGTCTCTACGGCATCATCAAGGGAACGGATATGATTTATGATACCGTCAACCGACTCCGCTGTCTGTTCTACCGATTTTATCTGAGCGTCCGCCTTGTTCCGCACCGATTCCATGTTCCTGTTTATAATTTCCAAACCGTCTGAAGATTCTCTAATGGAAACATCAAGGCTGGCACTGATATTTTTTTGATTTAAATGTTCCTTGTTGATATCCGCCAGATTTTTTTTGAGGTTATTCTTGATAGTGTTGAGCGCCCGCTGCATATCGCCTATTTCATCACGCCGGTTAACCGGAATCGACACATTAAAATTCATGTCCGCCAGAGAATTCCCCGATTTGACCATTTCCTTGATGGGACGAAGGAGTGAGCGGGACATAAAGAAAGCCGCCAAACCGGAAACCAGAATCGCAAACCACACGGCTAACCCAAGGGTGATATAGGCTTTTCGTTCCAAACTGCTGATAAAAGATACGTTATAATCCATGCAAAGGATTGCGGTTACATTGTTTCCGGCAAGACAAGGGCTAAAAAGTGAAACAAACGAACCCCATTCGTCGGTATATGGGGCGCTGACTTGGCGTTTTCCTGATGTATAAGCTATATCCAATTCATCGGGAATTTCCTCCGCCGGGTAGGAGCCGAGCGCCTCGTTAGCGTCGCTTATGTCCCCTATATCATCGGTATCAAAAACAAACTGGTATTCCCCGCCATCCCGTACCAATAAATATATATAGGCAAGATCAAAGGAATCGGCGAATGTTTTCATATTTTTAAGTATCTGCCAATAAGATTCGGAATTCGCCTTCGCTTCGGCTATGAGGTATTTAGGATCGGAGAGAACCGGATACTGTTGTTCTATCAAATCTGCCAGATTGGTGAGGGTTGATACATACGAATTTTTGATATACCGCCGGTATTCGACATATATGACAAGCCCGACTCCAAGTGAAATGAGAATACTTAAAGCGACAAAGTTAAAAAAGAATCTAGTACGCAGGTTTTTCATATTGCTACCTCCGTCACGCGGGGGCAGGCTCGCACCGCCAATGAACACCCACTGTTTAGCTTATTTATTGTAATTAAATATAGTGGACTTGTTCAAGAACCTTCAGCCGCTCTCCAGGAATTCAAAGTATCAAAAAACCATGCTAAAATGGGGTATGGACGGAGAACTTTTTAAGCAATTGATAGACAATTTTGGACGGATATGCGGGCAGATACCGGACAACAGGCGGCATGGGCACAATGAGCGCTACCGGATAGCCGGCATAGTGAAAAGCGCCTTCGGGGTCGGACCTTAGTCCGCTTTTTCTTTCAGCGCCGGTCACTGCCGGATTACCAGCGGAAGATGAAAGAGAAACGGGGACGAAACAATCCGGAGACGATGTTTGGGGTCACGGCGCTGCCGTCGGATACCCGGATACGGGCACAGACGGACAAGACAGCGCCTGAAAAGTTCAGCGGGATATTCGATTCGACCCTGAAGATCGCGGACAGGGCTGGGCTGATAGCGGGATACCGGGTAC
>JAITAE010000032.1 GCA_031284295.1 Spirochaetaceae bacterium | reverse complement strand
TGACTGGGGGGTGGCGGAATACCGCGCTTGCGCGGGATGGAGACAGGGGGGCGCGACAGGCAGGCGGCTATGTGCCTGAAAAGGCATGGAAATAGCGCCCCCCTTATTAATAAATCAGTGCTTCCTTAAGGAGAATCGATGTTGAAACTGTTCAGGCGGGAAATCGATACAGGATCGCCGGCTTTCATCTGTACCATCTACCCTATAGCCGCCCTGATCGTGATACTGATTTTTCGCCTGATATTTCCGGACTTATCGTTGGCAGGAACCGTTTTTAGCCCGGAAACGCGGGTACTAAGCGTTTTCAGGATTGGGAACAGCCTTACAGGCGGCATCCTTGACTTTATAATGTTTTTCCCGGCCATATTTATGAGCGCCCAGCTTATACCGTTCCGCCGTGTACCCCCGCAAAAAACCGTCCGCTATCAGCATTTTTCGCTGGAATTCTTCAAACTGCTGCGCCCTCAACTGATCGCCGCGGTGCTTGCCGCAATAGTATACGGCCTGTTGTTCATAATTGTCCGCCCCTTATGTTCCGACTACCAGGTCGATATACGAACCGAAAGCATACTGTTTGGCACGGCCAAGGAAAAGGCGATACGGTTTTCCAACAATGAGAAATGGCTGGAAGCGTCCCGTTTTCTGTCCGCGTGTGAACGTATATGGCCCGGAAACACCGAATTTGAACATCTGCGTGAAATTATCAACACGGGGCTGGCGCGTATAAAGTACGCCCGCGAACCCGCGCCGGAAAAAAGCGGAGGGAGCGGCGTTGCCGGCATACCTGGGCAGCCCGTGCCGGTCAACGCACAGAGTGCTCTACGCTTTGCTGAGCAGGCTTTCAGCGAAGAACGCTACTATGACGCGCACCGTCTTGCCGTAATCGCGGAAAAGCTGTCGGTACCGGGCAGCAACGACGCGGCGCAGGCAAGACGCCTTGCCGGAACCGTATGGAACGCTATCGAAAGCCAGGAACCAGGCGCCGCCGAACTGGAACGGCGCGCTATCTACCAGCGTAAACGGGATGCTTACGAGGCAATGAACGGCGGCGATTGGGTTAGCGCCTATTATATTTTTCGCGGCCTGACAACGGACGCGCCGGACGATCCTGACATTCAAAAATTCTTCAAACTCAGCGCGGAAGGCCTTGCGCAAGCCGCGTTTTTCATAGACGAAATGGATACACGGCTCGGCGCGGAACTCGCCGAACCCGTGTTTTCACTCCCGTTATTCGAGGCGGAGGGAAGGGTAGTGATACGCTTAGCCTCGCTTTCAACTACATCCAGTTGCAGTTACGGCAAAGACATGGAGATAGCGGCCTTCGACTCGGAACAGAATCCGCTGTACAGAATCGAAGCTCCCTACGTCAAGTTTTTGCCGCTTTACATAGACGGCCAGCAGCGTACCATTGTCTATTTGCATGCCTGGGGCCGTGACTACGAACAGATGCACTGGGAACCGGCGTGGTACGGGACGCCTCCTGATAATGTCCCACAAAACCAGTATATGCTCGCAATAAATTATGAAGATTTCCTGCTGGCCTCGGGCAACGGCAAAAACCTCGACGGCTTATTCCTGCGTGATATTTGGGCGCTTGCCAGCCGCCTGGCTTCTTACGGTTATGTACCGGAAGTATACCACGCCGAAATAGTCAACAGCATAGTCGAACCGCTGCTATTCCTGCCGCTTATGATATTCTCGCTCACTATAGGCTGGAAACTGCGCGGCAGAAAACGCCGCTCGCTCGCCACATTTCCGATGATATTTGCGCTGCCGCTTGTTCTGAACGGTCTAATATACATACTTCGCGGCCTCGTCAACATTTTCAGCATCTTTGCGGTACTATCCATAGGCTTTGCCGCCACGCTGGCAATAAGTTTTGCCGCCTCCTTTATACTGTTTGTACTTGGCATAGTGATTCTCGCCGCCCAGCGCAGTTGAAGCCCGGCCCCCTGCTGGATGAACAATTTTTGCAAAGCATCGGCCTTGAACTGCCGCTTTCCGCGCACCGATAACGGACTCCAGCCGCGGCGGGCGCTTTGCACGGTAGTCCTTCGAGCTTGATAGATTCATTAATAAACGTGAGGCACGATGATATTTTGAAGGGGGAAGTCTCCCCCTGCGGGCGCACACGGTTGCGCCCTACCCCCTCTCCTAGGGGCTTGGTGGAGGTTTTGCCTGACGTTTTACCGCCTGCTTAACCCTATAAGGAAGGGGAACGGCTTGCTTACCGCAAACTCCAGCCGTGTTGATTGGCCCGCAGCGAAGTGCGGGCGCAGGGCGCTAAAAACTTATCCAAAACAGCGGCCTATCTATGGCGGCCCACTCCCCCGGCAGACTTCTCAGCCGCCTGCCCACTCCCTCGGACGACTCCTCAGCCGCCTGGCGGCCACTACTCACTGCCGCCGCCCAGCCTTCTCCCAAGGACGACTCCCAGTCGCCTGACGGCGGCACTCACTACTCACCGCCGCCGCAAGCCCTCTCGCAAGGACGACTCCTCAGCCGCCTGGCGGCCACTACTCACTGCCGCCGCCCAGCCCGCTCTCAAGGACGACTCCTCAGCCCGCCTAGCGGCGGCCCGGCAGACTCGACATCACTCTTCACTCTTCACTCTTCACTCTTCACTCTTCACTACTCACTACCGCCGCAAGCCCTCTCGCAAGGACGACTCCCAGCCGCCTGGCGGCGGCACTCACTACTCACCGCCGCCGCAAGCCCGCTTTCAAGGACGACTCCTCAGCCGCCTTGTGTCACTCTTCACTCTTCACTACTCACTACTCACCGCCGCCGCAAGCTCGCTCCCCCCGGACGACTCCTCAGCCGCCTGGCGGCGGCCCGGCGGCCTGTATCAATCTGACACATAAAACTTTTTTTTGAAAAAACCAGGTATTTTTTGGTAAAATACTTGATTCCCCCCCCCCCCCTGCGTTATAATGTATTATAACCAAAGAGGAAGCCCCGGAACAGTGCTGTTTTTGACTAAACCGCTGAACCGGGGCTTGTAAAAGCGTATAAATCATACCCGAAAAGGCTTGATTTTTTAATACGCCCCTCTTTTGGCGTCCGGGCCTGGCCCGGACAAACCAATTTTTTGGAGGACTTCTAATGAAAAAACGAAGTTTTGTTTTCGGGTTTGCCGCCCTGCTTGGCGCGGCATTGATTTTTGCCGGATGCCAGCAGGATGCGGAATCCGGTGGTACGACGTACGTAACGAAAACCGTAGGCAAGGTTACGCAATCCGTTGAGGGATTGCAGGCATTGCTTAACGACGACGATGTTACGGAGGTCAATTACGAGGATGGAGACCTTGTGATCGAGAACGGCACAACGCTCAACATCCCCGCCGGGAAAACCCTGAACGTGAGTTCAGGCGGAGTGAAAGTAGGCGCCGCTGGCGTATTCGCGGTGGTGGGAACTTTGAACCTTCAGCCGAATATGACTATCACGGTTGAAACCGGCGGCATCTTGATCGGCAGGAAGGAGGGGCCGGACGACTTGACGAATTTGCTCGCGGATCCGGATACACCGGTGGTAGGAATATACACCAGCATAAGCGGCGCGGCTGAAGCGCATGAAAGCGGCGGTGAGGCGGCCGTGTTGGATGTGAGCGTCGCGGAGCTCAACAACTCCGCTTTTGAAGGGACACTGTACGTGCTGGGTACCATTACGATTACCGGTGAGGCTCCTAACCCTGCCCCTGACCTTAAAGTTACGGCTTTGGGAAAGATCATTTTCAACGTGCCCTCCGGCGCCACAGCCGACATATCAAAGCTTGATGACGTGGGCGGGGCCTTGCTGAAAAGCGCCACACCCATAAGGGTAAAGCTGCCGGCGAATGGCAACGTTGGCGCTATAGAGGCGGGCG
>JAITAE010000317.1 GCA_031284295.1 Spirochaetaceae bacterium | reverse complement strand
GCGGCAAATCGCCGGATACTGGGTTTTAGGCATGGTACTGGGTTCGGTCATTTCCGTGTTTGGAAAGGAAAAGATACACGGCCTCTTTGCCGCGTTACGGGGGAAGAGACTGGGGGCGTGGGGCGTAATCCCCGCCTCCCTTATCGGCATCGCGTCCCCGCTTTGTATGTACGGCACGATCCCGATTGCCGCCTCTTTTTCCGGGAAAGGCATGGAAGAGGACCGGCTCGCGGCTTTTATGATGAGTTCGATTCTCTTAAATCCCCAGCTTCTTTTCTACAGCGCGGCGTTGGGACCGGCGGCATTGGTCATCCGTTTCGCCGCCTGCTTTGTATGCGGCGCGGCCGCCGGGCTTTGCGTGCGGTATTGTTTCAAGAACAAACCGTTTTTTAACTTCGCGGGTTTCAAAGAGCCGTCAAGCCGCGATACCGATCCCAACCCGTTCGTGCGGTTTCTCAAAAACCTGTGGCGGAATATCAAGGCCACCGGCATTTATTTTCTTGTCGGGGTCATCCTCTCCGCGCTTTTCCAGCGCTATGTGCCGGAAGATGCGATGTCCGCCCTCTTTGGGAAAGACAATAAGGGCTTCGGCGTGTTGATGGCCGCGACAATCGGCGTGCCCCTTTATATGTGCGGCGGCGGGACGATCCCGCTCTTACAGCAATGGCTTGCGTCCGGCATGACAATGGGCTCCGCCGCCGCCTTTATGATAACCGGCCCCGCCACAAAGATCACCAACCTTGGGGCGGTAAAAATTGTGCTGGGCGCGAAACACTTTCTGTTTTATCTTGTCTTTACCATGCTGTTTGCGTTGACAAGCGGCCTCTTGGTGGACTATCTGCTCTTCCAAAAATGAAGCCGCATTTTCGTAAAATGGGAGTACGGCGGATTTATCAAATAAAGTACATTAACGAATCAGCGTTAGTTACAACGTTTATCAGCGAGGCCAGTGTTTCGCAGTCTATTATTTCGGCGATACGCCTGTTTAGCGGTTCAAACACGGCGCGCCAAATACAGCGCTCTAGTTTTCCGCAGTCGGCAGGCGGCGGGTCCGCTATCAGCATATCGCCCTCAAGAACGCGCAATACATCGCCTACCACTATTTCTCCGGCAGGTTTAGCGAGCGCGTAACCGCCGGACGCGCCTTTTATGGAACGTATAAATCCCGCCCGCCTCAAAATAATCGCTACCTGTTCAAGGTAACGCGCCGATATAGATTGACGCATCGCGGCGCTTACCAGTGTAACGTGATTGGCGTGGCAATTTTCGGCAAGGTCTATTAAAAGCCGTATCCCGTAACGTCCTCTTTTTGAAATTTTCATATCACATACTCCGGCTCATTGTAAGATTTATAATCTTTTACCAAATCAGATAATTTTACAGAATCTATAAAACCATGAATCCCTTTGTACAAATTTTGCCATGTATGACGGTTCGAACAACTCGCCTCTATCGGGCAGAATTTAGAGTCAACACATTCCGTAGGTTTCAATTCACCTTCGACTGAACGAAGTATCGCGCCCACACTTATCGATTCCGCCTTTTTTCCAAGCAGATAACCACCGTTCGGCCCGCGTATTCCTACAATCAACCCCGATTTACGCAGGTGAATAAATAATTGTTCAAGGTATCCTTCGGAAATGCCGGTATTCTTTGATATGTCCTTTGTGCTTACATACTCGCCTTCCGGCAGGAGTGCCATATACAACATAGCTTCAAGCGAATAACTGCCTTTGGTAGAAATCCTCATAATCACTCCTTAAACATTATCCTATAAAAACTGTAGGGCAAATTAAAAGAAAAAACAAGGGATTTTTTGAAATATCCGCCGTATGCGGCGAAACGGCTTCCTTAGGGCAACGCTGATGCGCCAACGAAATTGGCGCGCCAACTTCGTTGGGATGCCAACTTAGTTGGCGCGGCCTCAAGTTAATCAGCGTTGCCCCGCCCTGCGGCATAATGCCCATGTACAGGGAATGCTTTGTGCATTGTCTACGCGTCATCATCAGGCTGCTTAACGGCAGCCTGATATATGCAGTCTTTTACTGCGCTTATAATCGCGTTACTCGTAATTATCGCACTTGAAGCCATGTGTCCACCATGTGAAGCCGTTCATCCCTTGAAAGGGGATACCAATCTGTACTCATTCGATTACCTCCATAAAATATCAAAAACCGCTAAAAAACGGCGTTTGAATGTTTTTAATCCCTACGGCTATAGCCGCAGACTTGCGGGCTTGAGCCGTGAACTCACGGGTTTTAGCCGTGAACCTGCGGGCTTTAGCCGTGGGCTTGCGGGTTTTAGTCGTAGAGTCGCGGGCTTGAGCCGTGAACCTGTGGGCTGTAGCCGTGAAGGCGCGGGGTTGAACCGTGGACTTGCGGGCTTGAGCCGCAAACTGCGGTTCTTGATGTTTCCGTCTTTTAACAGATACCGAACCGCAGTATTCACGCTTCCTCTTTTAGATTTCCAGGGTTTGTGTTTGCCCGCTTAAGGTTGAGCAGACCGCCTGCGCCCCATCGAGATAGAAAATCTCGAATTTGCCATCTCCCACGGCGTACAAGTCTTTCAGCGAAGGCATTACCTCAAGCGCCTTGCGCTGGGTTTCTTCCGTTGTGGCAAAAACCGCCTTGCCACATATCCGCAGGGTATTGCATTCAGCGTCAATACAGCAAATTTCCACTTTGGGATTAGCGGCCAGTTGTTTGCACATATTTTTCTGGTTGGATGTGCAAAAAGCCAATTTCCCGCCACAGTCCATCACAAAGCCTAAAGGCCGTACGTGGGGCTGATCTCCTTCCACTGTCGCCAGGTAGAATGTCCTGGCCTTGTTCAAAAAATCCAGTACTTCTTTCATCACTGATACTCCTGTATAGAAAAAATATATATCAAAGCCATCAAAAACGGCTTTTTGACCTTTTTTACTTCCACGCTCTCAGCCGTGAATTCGCGGGCTTTAGCCTTATCGGGCTGAAAGTACCATCTACCCAATCAATTGCCTTCAAGCTGTCCCAATAGTTTATGGAGCAAGGTATACAGGGTTTGCGCTTCATGAGGGTCTAACGAAATACATTTACCCATTTTCTGCGGAACCTGAACGGCCTTTTTTTTCAACTGTATGCCATCGGGGGTAATAGAAATATACACAAAACGCTCATCGCCTGTAG
>JAITAE010000311.1 GCA_031284295.1 Spirochaetaceae bacterium | reverse complement strand
GCCGCTTCCTCTCCGTCTCCGTGAGCCTGACATGATATTTCTTTTGTTTCATACTTACCCCCTCCTACCTGGGTGAGGGTAGTATAATACAATCTGTTTAGTCTTTGCAAGGTACTAGCATCGGTGCGGAACGCTGCTTTGAGTAGCGCGTTCACGATGGCGGCGGCGACCGCGCTGCCGCCCTTTCTGCCTCGGGCTACTATACACGGAATGTCCGCGTCCAAAAACAGTTCTTTGGCTTCCACGACATTTACAAAACCGACAGGCGCCGCTATCACAAGTTTTGCGTCCAGTTTCTTTTCGTTAAGCAATTCGTAGATACGGATAAGCGCGGTGGGCGCGTTACCGATGGCAAACATCAGCGCCTTGCCCAGGGCGGCGGCCTTGTCCACGGAAGCGTAAGCGCGTGTAACGCCGTTTCTTAAAGCCGCGTCCGCCACATCCGCATCCGCCATAAAGCAGTGCAACGATCCGGGCGTTTTCGAAAAAAGAGCTTTGTTTATGCCGGTCTTCGCCATCATCGTATCGGTAACGATGTCAATGCCGGAACGCAGCAGATCAAACGCCGCCTGAGCCGCGCCGTGCGTAAATACAATACTGTCATCGAATTCAAAGTCTGCGCTTGTATGGATCACCCGTTTTACAATCTCATCTTCAAGCGGAAGGCGGGTGTTCTTACCCCCGCGTATGGCAAGTTCTTTATCTATAATTTCAAAACTCCGCTTTTCAATAGCTTCCGGTTTTGTAAACATTGTATTCATTGCCCGCCCTGTCAACGATTTATCATGCCGTCATCTAGTATTTTATAAACTGCGTCCATATCTATAGAATCGCGCAAAATATTTGCCAGCATATCATACTGATTCTCTTTATGCTGTTTTGCGGATATTTCACTGAGCGTAAGGTCGTACTGAAGACCATTTGCGTTGTACAGGGCCTTTACCATGGTGGACGCTATGTTTCCTGAGTCAAATATACCGTGAATGTATGAGCCGTACACCAGGCCCTGGTACGCACCGTCCTCAAACACCTCACCGCTTACAGCATCTTTTACAAGCGCCATGGGTGTGTACCGGCCTACCTCGCCGCACGGTTTTGTCAAACCCATGTGAACCTCGTAGCCTTCAACTTCTTTTCCCGATAATTCACTGAAGATTCCATCCAGCGTTAAAAATTTTCCGCTCACGCGCGTTCTGTGTTTTTCGGTTTCAAACACCGTTTCCACCGGCAGAAGTCCCATCCCTTCAATCTCCCCGCCGCCCTCCACGTTGAACGGGTCGGCGATACACATACCCAGTATCTGGTATCCGCCGCATATACCGAACACCGGTTTACCGGACGCGGCGTGTTTTTTTACAGCATCGTCCAGGCCTCTTTTTCGCATCCAGACAAGGTCCTGTATCGTGTTTTTTGTTCCGGGAATTATGACAAGGCTTGCCGTATCCAAATCCTTGGCGGCGGCGCAATACTGTACCGAAACCCCGCCGATTCTGTTCAACGCGCTAAAGTCCGTGTAGTTTGACATGCGCGGCAGCCGTATCACGGCGATTTTAAGAACGCCGCTTTCCGCGCCGCCTTCCGCCCTGTTTTCCAGGCGCTCGCTCTGGCTGTCTTCATCATCAATATCCAGGCGGAAGTATGGAATAAGCCCCAAAACAGGTTTTTCAGTTATACTGCTAAGCTGCTGCAAACCGTCGCGCAGCAAAGATTTATCGCCCCTGAATTTGTTGACAAGAAAACCTTTTACATAGGCGCGTTCCGCTTCCGTAAACAGAAGCATAGTCCCGGCAAGAGACGCAAACACTCCGCCCCTGTCAATATCGGCGACAAGCAGTACGGGGCAGGATGCAAGGCGGGCCATAAACATATTTACAATATCGTTATCGCGCAGATTTATCTCTGTAGGGCTGCCCGCGCCTTCCAGGACGACAATATCAAATTTTGCGGCAAGCCTTTCGAACGATTCTTTTACCATTGAAGTAAGACCCTGTTTAAACCTGTAATATTCAACAGCGTTAAGCTCCGTCCAAATTTTGCCATGCACCACAACCTGTGACTTTGAATCGCCGGTCGGTTTCAGCAGTACCGGATTCATGTCCACTTCAGGCTCTATCCCAGCCGCCTCCGCCTGCACCACCTGAGCCCTGCCAATCTCAAGTCCTTCCTTCGTAATAAAAGAGTTAAGAGCCATATTTTGCGACTTGAACGGCGCGACCCTGTAACCGTCCTGCTTGAATATCCTGCAAAGCCCGGCCGTTATTATGCTTTTGCCGACATTTGACGCCGTACCCTGTATCATTATTGATTTAGCCATAACATTTTTCCTTATAAATTATTATAAAATAAATCCTTAGACTTGTTCGACAACCCGGTTGCTTGTCGTGGACTGAAGTCCATTACAGTATTGCGGTTTTCCAGGCTAAGAGCCTGCGACCCTAATGTTCGACAAAACCGCGTTTTAATTGAATTTGGCGCGGAAACTGAAGTTTCCAAACAAATCTATTATAAATCATTTATAAATCATTTTTAAGTAGGAATTGTTCAAATGCTGAAGTTTTTGAACAACCCCATTATAAACAGTTGTCAAAAAAGAATCACGGGCCGGGAAAGTTAGTTTTCCAGAATTATTATTTCAACACGCCGGTTTTTTTTGCGTCCCGCTTCCGTACCGTTGTCGGCTATGGGTATTTGCGAACCGTAACCGCGCGACATCACCCTGTCGGGAGTCTGGATACCGCGCTCAATGAGGTATGACGCGACGGCGGAGGCGCGTTCCCGCGAAAGCTGTTGCCGGGAATTTTCCGTTCCACCTGAACGCGCGGTGTGCCCGCCCACCATTATGTCGCGGTCAGGATACTTGCGCAGAATCTCAGCCAGCTTTTCCAGCTTTTTTTCTTCACCGGGTACAAGGATCGCTGTATCCGGCTCGAACAAAATGTTTTCAAGGCTGATTTTTACGCCTTCATCAACGACACGAATATCGGCGCCGTCTATTCCCTCACTTGAAAGCTCTTTTTTCAGATCGTCCGCTATCGCATTTTTGTCCATTTCAGGCGATTCTATGATTTCAGCCTCGGCCCTGCCGCTGAATTCGTAAACATTGCCGTCCGACATTTCAAATTTGAGCTTGAAATTTTCCTCCGCGCCAGCCGGCTGCCCCAATTCACTGTCCCAGTACACCACCTGGGAGGACTCTCCCTGGACGCGCAACGGAAAAAGGCCCGCCTGCCTGTCAAATTTGGATTTATCGTCCAAAGTGTACGAGATTTCTATTGCCGGATACTGCCTGCCTCGCCATTCCCGCGCTCCAAGAAATTTATATAAAGCGGTAAACGGCAGCCGGTACAGTTCGTTAAAACCAAAAGTCGGGCCCATATCGTGCGCCTCGTAGCCCTCCGCCTGCCAACTGTCGCCCGGTTCTAGCGAAACAGCCGGAAAAATCGGCACATTGCGGACGGTGGGCATGACGTAACGATCCTCAACGGTGATATTGCCGCTGCCGTCCCTGCTAAAAACGGAATCGTACTCCGCCGTCCACTGAAAATGCCGTGTACCTTCGGTCTGCCGTTCCTCCGCTAACTGAAACTGCGCCTTATGGACGGCAAGCCCGTCCCGCTCATCCACCACCTCGCTTGCCATACGGTTCAGTATTCGCGTACTGTACAGAAGTTCCCCATTCACAAATACGTTCTCGCTTGATGTGGAAATAGTCTTGAATTTGTCGCCGGTTTTATGCTTAAAAACAAATTCCTCCGGCCAAGCGGGCAGCGCCGCCAGAGCCATCATCAGAATACCGATAAAACGGTTTCTCATTATACTTTAATATCGACAATATCGACATAAACCATGCGTTCAGTATATGCTGGAATCATGATGCAGTATAGAAAGGATGAAAAATCCGGAAATAAACTTTCGGTGTTGGGATTTGGGTGTATGCGTTTTCCGCGCGCGTTTGGCGTTATAGACATGAAAAAAACGTCCGCAATGGTGCGCGAGGCTGTTGATCGCGGGGTAAACTATTTTGATACCGCGTGGATATACCCGGGCAGCGAGGAGGCTCTGGGCGCCGCGCTTGCCGAACACGGGCTGCGGGATAAGGTTTACATAGCGTCGAAGCTTCCTGTCATCGTATGCAAAAAGAGCGAAGATTTTGACCGTTACTTTTTACAGTCGCTGGAACGGCTAAAAACGGATCGTATTGATTACTACTTGATGCACATGCTGACGGATATTAATTCTTGGGAAAAGCTTAAAAATTGGGGAATAGAGGACTGGATAAGGCAAAAAAAAGAAAGCGGCGCGTTGCGACAGGCCGGTTTCTCGTTTCACGGAGCGCGCGATGATTTTTTGGCGATTCTTTCCGGCTACGACTGGGACTTTTGTCAGATTCAGTACAACTATTCCGACGAAAATTACCAGGCAGGGCGGACAGGGTTAAAGGCCGCCGCGGAAAAAGGCATTCCCGTGATCATCATGGAACCGCTGCTGGGCGGCAGGCTGATCGACAACCTCCCGAAGGCCGCGCGCGAAGCGTTCAAAAAGGCCGATCCGGCCCCCAGTCTGGCGGACTGGGGTTTGAACTGGCTTTGGAACCAAGCTGAAGTTACCGTGATACTTTCCGGCATGAGCGGCATGGAGCAGCTTCAGGAAAACATAGGCCTTACGGAAAAAGCGCGCGCGGGCAGCCTGTCCCCGGCAAGTCTCGCGGTATTTGACGAGGTTAAAAGGATTTTTAATTCAAGCCGTAAGGTAAACTGTACCGCCTGCGCCTACTGTATGCCCTGCCCGCAGCAGGTAAACATACCCGGCTGTTTTGCCGCGTACAACACAAGTTTTGCGTTTTCGCTGATCGAGGGCTTAAAGCAGTACGTTGCCAGTACGGGGGCGGCAACCCTCACCCATCACATGGCCGGACTGTGTATAAAGTGTGGTAAATGCGAGAAGCACTGTCCGCAGAACATAAAAGTAAGCGCGGCGCTTGACGATGTAAAACGGCGTCTGGAACCTTTCTGGGTACGGGCCGCGCTCTCCATATTCAGGAGCATGACCGGGCGAGCGCCGCAAACACAACAAGAGCTCAAATGAGCCTCCGCGCGGCAAGCGCGCAAAATTTGCGGTGCGGTATCCTGAGCCTTGTATTAGTTTGAACGGAGTCTGAGTTTGCGCTCCGCGCAAACTTCGGATAAGGAAATTTATAATACCGTCTGGTTTAATACCAAATCTCTGTAGGTGTTACCTTTTTCGCCGGGGGCTGCCTTGCAGACCCCCAGATGATAAACTTCCATGCAGAACGAGCCTCCTGCGGAGGCTCACCTGAGCTGCGGCAAGCGCGCAAACAAACTTGCGGCGGGGTATTAAACCAGATATTACAGAATAAAGTTTTTTGCGCCGCCAAGGGATTCCAGCAGGATCGGAATGCTGCGCATTCCGTGCATGAACATACTCAGGTCGCGGTACCAGCTCATGTTGCAGTCGTTGCAGGCCGGCATACACAGGTCCGTCTCTTTCATACTGCTGTCAAGTATATTTCCAAGTGTTTTTGGAAGCTGCATACATGGGTGAATGTCAAAAAACCAATCCAAAAACAGCACGTGGTTTCCCCCCAGGCAGTGAAATTCCGTCTTGCCCGGGTCTTTCAGGTAGTTGATTATATTCCGCATGGAAATTGCGGAGTTGATTATGCCGTACTTTTCAGATTTACGCAGTTTTATTGCCGCTTCCAGCCCCTGTATCACCTTGTCCCTGGAAAGGCTGATGCCTTCCCCTCCCAGCGGGTAAACTTTTGATTCCGAAAATGTCGGGTAATTGAACGATATAAAATCGTAGCCCATGCCTTTTGCCCGGATGCAGACATCCTCAAGCTTATCGTAGTTATCGTTCCAGATGAGCACGGAAGCCATTGTCTTGAGGGTGGTATTCTTGATCATCTCCAGTGCGCGCTCCATATCGTCCATGATGTTCGGGATTTTGCGCGATTCCGCCATCGTAACAGGATTGCCCGAATCAAAGGATATACTCAAAAGATCGCAGCCTGAGTCTTCGAGTTTTTTCAAAATATCGTTCCGCATAAGAAGTGAGGGCGCGGCGTTCAGCACGGAGTTGTTCATCCTGCACCGGGTAGACCGCTCGACAAAGGCCGCTATGTCCGGATGGAGCAAAGGTTCGCCGCCCGTTATCGTAAGATGTCCCACGCCGAAATCGGCGAGTCTGTCAATCGCGGCAAGCGCCTTTTCCCGGTCGACAAAAATTTTCGGATGTTGTTTCCATATATCACAGAAAGAACACTTTGCAATACAAGCGTTGGTAATCGCAAATTCGGTAAACCTAAGTCTGCCCTGTAGGAATTTTTTTACAAGGTTTCGTTTTTTTCCTTTTGCCATACCAAATTTTCGCCCAACTGCCCCAAAATTTCAAGGGCAGCCCAGGCCCCAACAGTGAGGTTTTAAATACGCTGGTAGATTCGTGGTTGTCCCTGCTATTTCCCAGGTCTTCAAAGATTCTTTTATGAGGGGGGCGCTATTTCCATACCGCCTTCGGCATATAGCCGCCTTTTCGTCGCGCCCCCCAGCCCAATAACGGCGCGCGAAACATTGAGCGCGTACAGTCAAAAAAGCCGCAGGCTGTGGCGCTGGACCAGGCCGCTGTTTAGAATAAGTTTTTAGCGCCCTGTCTCCAGCCCCGCGTTGCGGGTCTTCCGCCACCCCCCAAATCCGGGGCCTCGTTTAATCAGCGTTGCCTTATGCAATAATGAAATGACATGACCAGATGGATTGTTGTGAATCATGCTATTGACTAGATTCTTTAAGTATGTAATATTCATCAATATAAATACTACGTATTTTATATGATATGTGGAGGCGGGCGGTATTCTGCTGTTTCGGCGCTGTCTGTAGCTGGTCAAAGCTTTATCATCTGGTGCTTGCAAAAACTTCAGTTTTGAAATTTGCAGACTTAGGGAAGCACCGATTTATGCGAGTGCGCAATGTCAACGTAGTTGACACATTTGCGCAATGAAATGAGCTTGCTCATTAGGGTAACGATGATGCGCCAACGAAGTTGGTCGCCAACTATGTTGGCCGCCAACTATGCTGGCGCGGCCTCAAGTTAATCAGCGTTACCTTAGATTTTAGTTGTTTGGAACTTCAGTTTCCGCGCCAACGTACATTAAAAAACGCGGTTTTATCGAACCTTAGGTTCGCGGGCTCTTAGCCTGAAAAACTGCAAGACTTGTTCGACAACCGGCCAGGTTGTCGAACAGTCTATTAAACCATAAGGAGATTACTATGGCAGACAGAAATTTCAAGTTTGAAACCTTGCAGGTACACGCCGGGCAAGAACGGCCTGACCCCGCGACAGATGCGCGCGCGGTTCCCATCTATCAGACGACGTCTTACGTCTTCCCCTCCGCGAAGTCCGGGGCAGACCGTTTCGCGCTCACCGAATCCGGGAACATCTATACCCGCATCATGAATCCCACCTGGGATGTCTTTGAGCGGCGTATTGCGGCACTGGAAAAAGGCGCGGCGGCTCTGGCAACGGCTTCGGGCGCGGCGGCGATTACCTACGCGGTCCAGAACATTGCCCGCGCCGGAGACCACATCGTCTCGGACAATCAGGTTTACGGCGGTACGTACAACCTCTTTGCCAACACGTTTAAGGACTTTGGCATCGAAACTACTTTTGTAGACGGCCACGACCCCAAAAACTTCCTCAACGCTATAAAGCCCAACACTAAGGCTCTGTTATTCGAGAGCATCGGCAACCCCAACGCCAGCGTTGTTGATATTGAAGAAATCGTCGCCATCGCCCACAAACACGGGATTCCCGTCATCGTGGACAATACTTTTGCTACGCCCTATCTGTTAAAACCGATAGACTACGGCGTGGACATCGTGGTGCACAGCGCGACCAAGTTCATAGGCGGGCACGGTACGTCAATCGGCGGAGTCATCGTGGATGGAGGCAAGTTTGACTGGGCGCAGAACGACAAGTTCCCCGGCCTCTCAAAGCCGAACCCCAGTTATCACGACCTCGTTTTCACCAAGGCGGTGGGGAATCTGGCTTATATTATCAAAGCCCGCACCACACTGTTGCGCGATACCGGCGCGGCCCTGTCGCCTTTCAACGCGTTCCTGTTCCTTCAGGGACTTGAGACATTGTCGCTGCGGGTCGAACGCCACGTGGAAAATACCCTAAAGGTGATCGGCTTCCTGAAGAACCATCCCCAGGTTGAGCGGGTAAACCACCCGCTGCTCCCCGGGCATCGGGACCACAAATTCTACAACCGCTACTTCCCTCATGGCGGCGCGTCAATATTCACGTTTGAGTTGAAAGGCGGCGCTGAAAAAGCGAAGATTTTTACCGAAAATTTAACGCTGTTCTCGTTGCTTGCCAATGTCGCGGATGTCAAATCACTGGTGATTCACCCCGCTTCTACCACACACTCTCAGATGAGTGAAAGCGAACTTCTTGCTTCCGGCATAAAACCCAATACGGTTCGTCTTTCCATCGGCACCGAGCATATCGATGATATTATCTATGACCTTGAGCAAGGCTTTGCAGCGGTAAAATGATAAGTTAAACTGGAAGTATGATTGACATACGAAGTGATACCGTAACAAAGCCCACCTCCGCGGCAGCCATGGCCGCCGCGGAGGTGGACGGTGATGATCCCACGGTGAACGAGCTTGAAAGGCTTGGCGCATCTATGCTGGACAAGGAAGCCGTTGTTTTCGTGCCGTCCGGTACCTTTGGCAACCAGCTTGCCTTGTTTACATGGTGCCGGCGCGGCGCGGGACCAGGTCGCTGTTTAGAATAAGTTTTCAGCGCCGCCTGATAAAGCGCGCTAAACATTGAGCGCGTTTAGGCAAAAAAATGCCGCAGGCTGTGGCGCTAGAACAATCTACCGCCCCCACGCCCGCACACGGTTGCGGGCTACCCCCAATCCGCCGCTCAGCCGCCTCTCAAGGACGACTCGACAGCTGCCTGGCCGCCAGCCTTCACTGCCCCGGCAGACCAGACAACGGCTGGAGTTTGCGGCAAGCAAGCCGCAGGCTTGCGAAGCAAACTCCGGAGCTCAACGCAGCGCGTTGAGCCAGCCGCCTCACTCTTTTTGGGCTGTTTTTACGCGCCTGAAAAAAATTGTGCGAGGGCTTTATATATCCATCGCACATACGCTATAATGTTATACATCTGAAAGAGGAATCTCCGGTCCGGCGTTTTTCGGAAGCGCCGGAATGGGGTTGCAAACGCGCCCAATGGGATTCTTCAACAGGGACGTTGCGAATTTCAAACATCGCCCATCGGTGTTTGAAACGATCCTCTTTTGGCATTCGGGCCTGGC
>JAITAE010000202.1 GCA_031284295.1 Spirochaetaceae bacterium | reverse complement strand
AATTATTAATGGTGATTTAATAACTATCCTAGAAAACTTGAGAAACAAAAATATAAATAACATTTATGTTGACGGAGGAAAAACTATACAAAGTTTTTTAAAAGAAGATTTAATAGATGCCGGATTCAACTGGCAAGTGCAACACCGCCACATTCGGCAAAAACCTCAGCGGGGGTTTTAAAACCTAAACACTTCATCGGCGTCGCATTAATCTTGCGTACAACCTTATCTATTTCTTTCTGTGTTGTCAAGCGCCAATCGTGTCTCTTCGGAAAATATCTTCGTAATATCCCATTGCGGTTTTCTATGCTCCCTTTTTCCCGGCTGTGATAGGGTTTACAAAAATATGATGTTACCCCAACCTCACTGTTCGTACGTTCATGCAGGGCGTTTTCCAGCCCGTTGTCATAGGTGAGGGTTTTTCGTAATCCCGCGGGAAGGCCTGAAAGCGCTAAAACGACCGCCTCGTGCATGGCCAGCGCCGTCTTGTCCTTCATCCGGATGACCATGAAAAACCGGCTTTTCCGCTCAACCAGCACCGCCACGCACGCCTTGCTTTGCCGGGAAACAACCGTGTCGACTTTCCAATGACCGGCCTGTGTCCTCAGTTCGACATGGGGCGGGCGCTCGGTTATACACGATGAGGTATCCTGGAAACCCGGGATTTCTTGTCCGAAGACCGTTTGTGCCGCTTTTTATGGCCCTGACCAGGTATGGGATGAGATCCCGGCGCTACGTGTACATCCACAAGTAGATCAATTCATAATTTGTTGTAAGCCCGGGGAAATCAAGGGAAAGCCTGCCGACGACGATCTCCGGGGTCCAGCCGTCATGAATCAAATGGTATGGCACATAGGCTTTGACCAAGGGATTGGCCAGATGTTCTTTAGCGTGGCTGCGGCGGGACCGGTCTTCGGCCCGTTTTTGGGCCCTGTTTCCCCGGTATGTGACTTTGTTCAACGGTGGACTGTCCCGCTGTATCTCCCGGCTGACGGAGGAGTGGCTTCTGACAGGGATACGGCGATAGAACGCATGGACCGGCCTTGTTCCAAGGCGATAGCGATCTCCTCCCGTTCCGCGAGGGAAATATGGGTATAACATTTTTTCTGATTTGTGGTAGACTTGGCCATAACGGCATTACTCCTTATTGATGAGGTAAGAGTAAACACCATCAGTATTTACTCTTACCTGTTTAATTGTAAGTCCGATGTCATACTGGAAGTTTCACCGCCCAAACGGTTTGTAGCAGGCTTTGATCACCATGGTATTCCACTGGAAATTATCGCCATGGAAGAAGCTGAACATAACCGACTGGTGGTTATTCACGCCATGAAGCTACAAAAAAAGTATTATCATTTGTTGCAGGAGGGCGCCTATGAACTATGACGAAATAGACGTTGAAAAAGAAGTGTGGGCGGTTTATGACACTATGGATCGGGGGGCGTTCCGTCCCGCGACAAAAAAAGAAACACAAAGGGCGGGGGAATTTGAGCCTCCGCTCAAACTCCCCGCACAATGGGCCGGAAGCCCGCCTGTTTAACCATATAAGGAAGGGGAGGCCGCTACTTAGGAGTTTGCAGGGTAAAAATCGCCTTGCGGGCGGCCCAGGCCAGGAACCTGTTCCGGCCCCGCAAAGCCCGGGCTCCGGCGTGAAACGCCGGAAATGCGCCCATACTCCATAAAAATTCTTGTCATCTTGCATCATCACCGCGCCTTGTGTTAAAGCGGTATAATTCGCGTACATAGTCCACAGGTAACACGGATTACATAACAAACACCCGGCAACAGGTGAAAATCAGCGCGCGATTTCATTCGAAGTTACAGAAACCAGAGGTTTTTGTCGATAAGATAATGAGGTTTTATGTTCTTACTGGAGAGGCGAAGGTCCATTGCTGTCATTTTTTTGTCGGCCGTTTCCATGATACTGGGTGGAGGGCTTAGGGCGGGTGATGTCGCGTCTTTTGTGGATTTGGGTTTTTCGGAGAACGGGAAAATCTATATGTTTGCGCAGTACGGCGTGGACGAACATACCTTGCGGCCCTGGTCGGAGTTATATATTGTGGATGTTGAACGGAATAATTTTGTACCGGGGGGGCGCGTTCCGTACAAGCATGACAAGCCTGTCGCGCTTGGGCAGGACGGATCGGCGGCGCTGTTGCGTATCGTCTCGTACAGTACCGGCATAATTCAGAAATACCGTACCAACTTTATGCGGCAGGGAATCCCGTTGTTTATATCCTTGGAAGACATACGCGACCCCGCCGGACAAACCATAGATTTCAGGGACTTTGAGCGCGGCGTGTACTACAGCGCCTCGTTAAAATCAATACTGTACGGCGGTCATACTGAATCTTCGTTTTTTATCCTTTTTAACAGCCTGAACAGTAAAGGCATAAAAAAAACGTACCGTGTAGGCAGCCCCGATGTAAAGCGCGCCGGTGTAACAACATACAGCATCAAGAAAGCGATCGTAAATCCTGAAAGAACTTCGATGATACTTGTAATCGAAATGACAATCCGCAACGGAAACGGCGCCGATATTCGATATATGGTGGAAGCGCTACGGTTATAGCTCCGCCACGTCTGCCGGCATAGATACACCGCCGGAAATACAAGGCTCCTCCAAAAATTAGATTTCTCAGACCCGGCGGTAAATAGGCAAATGAGCCGCCGCTAGGCAAGCGCTCATATTTTGCGTGCAAATTTTGCGGCGTGGTATCTTAAGCGTTGCGTTGGTTTGATAAATCGTCCACGAATTACACTGATTAACATTCATCATTCATCCTCCATTCTTCATTATGAAGGGGGCGCTGTTTTCCGTGCCGCTATCGGCACATAGCCGCTTTCCTGGTGTATCTCAACGCCACTTCCGTATACATGGCCTCCTCTATCACTCGGTTGGATATCCGCCCAGTCGCGTAACAATACACCGGCAGCATCACCATCATCTCAGACGGATACTGCTCGCTCCCGCTTCCCCGCTCGTTCACTTTGAACGCTCTGACATCCAACTGCTCGATAGACTCAACGATAAAATGAACCAGGCGGTCTTTGACTATCCTCTACCGCAAATTTTCGGAAAACAACATGGGGGGGGGGGGGGCTAAAGTGACAAATCGTGCACTCATGTTGTGATTGTACAGGATACTATTCTTTTTGACGAACCCAAAAGAAAAGCGCAACAGGCTGTTAGCATATAGCAAAGACAACAACTGACATACCCGCGTACGTTAAAGCCTCTGGCGGTATGCTACCGCGTAGCGGACTTTAAACCCGCTGGCGGGCGCGTAGCGGACTTTAAACCCACTGGTGGGGCGGACTTTAAACCCGCTGGCGGGCCGCCTGGTGGCCGCTTGCTTCAATACCGCGGTTTACGTTAAAGTATAATTGCCTATGAAAGATCTTAGTGGGATTCCGGTGTCGAAGGGACTGGCTATCGGCAAGGCCCTACTGTATTTAGAAGACGCTTTGCCGGAAATACCACGCTACAGCATCAGCGAGACACAAGTAGATGAAGAGTGGCGGCGTTTTTTGTCGGCCACCACCGTGATAACAGAAGAAATCCGTCAAAAACTCAAAGAAACTCCGCTTAAAGCCGGCAAAGATCGGCGCGATATACTGGAAGCGCAGCTTTTTATGTTTGAAGACGTTGACTTCCATGAAAATGTCAAAGGCGGTCTGGAAAGCAGGCTGCAAAATATTGAAAGCGTAGTTTGGGACGTTTCGCAGGAACTGATACGGAAACTGTCCGCCCTGCCCGGCGCGGAATTCAGGGCGCGCACTGCCGATGTTTCCGGCATGGCCCAGGAACTATTGAACAAGTTACTTTCTATCAAAACATCTTCGCTTGCCAACCTCAACGAAGCGGTAGTAGTGGTGGCCCGTGATCTTTTGCCGTCACAGGCGCTTGCGATGGACAAAGACTTTGTAATGGCCGTCGTTACGGACGCGGGAAGCCCCATATCGCATACGGCGATAATCGCGCGCGCCGCCGGTATACCGGCGGTCATGGGACTTTCATACGGGTCGGCCCGGATAAAATCAGGCGATATGCTGATCGTGGACGGCGACACTGGGCACGTCTTCATAAACCCGGACAAAAAGACACTCGCGCTGTATCAAAATATGATAAAAGAAAACCGTGCAAAGTCTAAAATGACATCCCGGCTGAATGGACACAGCGCCAGGACGAAGGACGGCAGGCTCGTTACATTGAAAGTGAACATGGAAACGCCGTCCGAACTAAAGAAGGCGCTGTCCCACGGCGCGGAGGGGGTGGGGCTCTACCGTTCCGAATTCTTTTTTCTGGCCCGAGGCATGGCGGCGGACGAGGAAAGCCAGTACAGTACCTA
>JAITAE010000195.1 GCA_031284295.1 Spirochaetaceae bacterium | reverse complement strand
GTTCTCTGGGTAAAACAGGCTTTCGATGCCGGGCTCTACGCCTGCGCCGCCGACTATATAAGGCTGTACGCCGTGTATACGATGGGCGGCGTCTACCTCGATACTGATATGGAGGCGGTAAAGCCGTTTGACGAACTGCTGGACTCCGGTATTATGCTTGCCTACGAAAATCACCGGAGCGGGAACATAGAGGCCGGCTGTTTCGGCGCGCAACAGGGGCATCCGTTTATAAAAAAATGTATGGAATATTATGAGAATACGCCGTTTTTTGATCCCGGAAAGCTGCCGCAAATAATGAGTATGGAGCGTTCGGAGCGTCACGATTTTATCGATCCGGTAATAGCGCCCGATTTAATGCGCTCCGTGTTAAAAGATTATTTTGCGTCCGAAAATTACAGGATATACCCTAACGATTATTTTACCGCGAAAAATGTTATGACGGGCGAAATAGAGAAAACAGAAAATACGTTTACGATCCATCATTTTGGGGCGCAGTATCACGCCGATGAATGGCGCGCGGTGCGTGAAAGAGAACACCGGATAAACAAAAAGTTTGGTCCGGATTCGCCGGTATCGCGGTTTTTGATACACGCGCTTTACTTTAAAAACAGGGCGCGAAAACAGGGGTTTTTCGGCGCGCTGCGGTACTACTTCAAAAAATATTTTAAGCGTGGATAAGGGTGCCGGTATAGCTGCCGCCGCGCAGGATTTGGCGGAGATTTTCCAGGTCGCCGCCCGCCGCGCAGATCACGCTTATACCTGCCTCCCGCGCGTTGCGGCTGGCAACGGGGTCGAACGGTATATTCCTGCCGGGCGTCCAGACATCGCCGGTCAGGGCGCGAAAGTCTTCCCAGCTTATGCTGTCAATGGGTTTTGCTTGGGGGTTGGTTTTCGGGTCAGCCGTGTACACCTTTTTGATGTTTGAAAGGTTTATCACGGTCTTTGAGTCAAAGCGTTTCGCCAGCAGCACCGCGTCGTTATCGGACGAAAAGCCCGGCTTCCAGCCGGCGGCCAGCAACACCCGTCCCGTAAAAATGCGCGCAGTCGTCCCCGCGCTTGGGTCGATAACGACATCGTCCGCGCAGCAGGGGCCGAACAGCGCCTTTACAAGTTGCGCGTTAAGGCGTGTCGCCATTATCCCTATCCAGTCCGCCTGCCCGTCGTCCGTCACGGCGCCCAGAGCCTCGCTTACCTGCCGGTACGCCGTCTGCCATGCCCGCGCGGGCCCGCCGCCCCCCGCGACTATGATAAAGCGTTCTGTCTTATCTTCAGCAAGCAAGCTTTCAACAAGCTTTACAAATCTCCGCAGATACAGGCAGTCTACCTTATCGGGCGCGACGACGGAGCCGCCCAGAGAGATGACTCTGGTCATGGGCCGCGTCTTGCCTAGGCCTTAACGGAAATTTTCCGCGTAATAAAATCACTTTTCAGGCAACGCGCGCAGATTTTAAGCGTTACCGTTGTGCCGTCAATCTCGGTTTTAATCTTTTTAATGTTTGGCTTCCAGGTTCTACGTGTATGGTTCTTGGCGTGGCTCACCTTATTCCCGGTAACCGTATGCTTTCCGCAAATATCGCAAGTGCGTGACATGATTAACATCCTTAAAATAAATATCCGCGCCCGTTTAGACGCGCTGAACAAAACAATACAGGGTTTTCCCCATACCGTCAAGGCCGCCAGGCGGCTGGGAAGTCTGCCGGGGAGAAGCCTGAGCAGCGGGTACTGAAGGCCGCCTTTTCTTGCGCTTGTCAATGTTGGAATGTTATAATTTACCGGTGGCCGGGGGCATTTCCCGATTCCAAGCAAACGGAGGGTCGTTTTGTCAATTGTCAGCATAATTCTCGCGGAAAACAAATGTCAGGATATAACTTGTGAACCGGGGATCAGCCTGCTCAAAGTCTTACAGAGCGCCGGCGTCTACCTTCCGGCCATTTGCGGCGGAAACGGGAACTGCGGAAAATGCGCGGTCAGGGTACGCGACGGTTACCTGCCTGTTACCGCTTCCGACCGGGCGTACTTTCCCGGCAGCCGCCTGGAAGAAGGTTACCGCCTTGCCTGCGCCGCCTTTCCCGCCGAAGACATCCGCGTTGAGGTTTCCGAGACGGGGGAGGGTGATTTTTCCGCGGTGAACAGCTTTGACGCGGGGGAGGAAAGCCCGCCGGGTCTCGATGAAAACCTGTTGAGCCTGGAAAAGAGCGCCGAAAGCTATGCGCGCCGCCTTGCGCCGGACCGGAAACTGTCCTATGCGGAACTGCTGGAAGCCTCGAAATTGGCCGAGGCCCAGGGCCGCTTTTTCGAGGCCGCCGCCGGGGAACCGGAAAAACTCACGGTGTACCGTGAACGGGGCAGGATACTCCGTATAAGCGGCGGGCCGGAGCCGGTATACGCCGCGGCCGTTGATGTCGGCACGACCACCCTTGCGTTAGCCCTGCTCGACCTGAGGACAGGCCGCGTAGCCGCCAGGTTTTCGGCGGTGAACCGGCAGCGTGAAGCGGGGGCCGACGTGATTTCCCGGATTCAGCGGGCCAACGACGGGGAACTGCCACGCCTGAGCCGTACCGTGCGGGAACAGATCGCGGAAGGAATAAGCGCCCTCTGCCGGGAAGCCTCCACCGAAGTCCGGGCCCTCAGGAAAATCGCGATTGCGGGCAACACGACGATGATGCACCTGCTGTTGGGCCTAAGCTGCCGGCTGCTGGGGCAGACGCCCTTTACACCGGTTACCCTGGATATGGTATCCCTGTCCGGTCGTGAAATCTTTGACGGGGAACTTTCCTGCGAAACGGTGGTACTTCCGGGAATTTCAACCTATGTGGGGGCGGACATCACCGCCGGGCTCCTTTTTGCCGGTATTCACAAGGCGCGGGGCCCGGCGCTCTTCATGGATATAGGCACCAACGGCGAGATGGCCCTTGCACATAAAGGCAAAATACTCTGCGCCGCGACCGCGGCGGGGCCCGCCTTCGAGGGGGGAAACATACGCTGGGGAACGGGAAGTGTACCCGGGGCGATTTCGCGGGTACTGGTAAGGGATGGGGCCTGGGAATGTACCACCATCGGCGGACGTCCGCCGGTAGGTATCTGCGGGTCGGGTGTGGTGGATATTGTGTACCAGGGTCTCAAAACCGGCCTCATACAGCAAAGCGGACGTTTCAGCAAAGACCTGCTCCCCGGCGGAGAAATATCCCTTGCCAAAACCGGGGACGGCAGGGACATTGTTTTCTGCCAGAAGGATGTACGGGAACTTCAGCTTGGGAAAAGCGCCGTCCGCTCCGGACTGGATGCCCTGCTCAACCACGCCGGACTCGGCTACGGGGACATAGAAACCCTTTACCTGGCTGGAGGTTTCGGCTTCAATCTGAACATGGAAAGCGGCGCGGGAATAGGGCTTATCCCGGACGCGCTGCTGCCCAGGGTTTCACTGATCGGGAACAGTTCCCTGGGCGGGGCCGTGAAATTCCTGCTCAACCCGGAACACGAAGAAACCCTGTACCGGATTGCGGCGCAATCCGAGGAATTCAGCCTCCCCGAAGACCGGTATTTTAGCGGGCACTTCATTGATAATATCAATTTTGATTAAAACGGGGCCGGGCCGCCCGCGCAAGGATGGGACGTATGGAACATGACACCTGTATCATAGCCTGTGAAACGCTCAGGCAGGAACTGCTGGCGGTGATGGAACACCGGGGCTGCGCTTATCCGGTGGTCTGGATCGATGCCGGAAAGCACGCCCACCCGGAGAAGCTGCGTATCTCGGTTCAGCAAGCGATTGACAATGTTCCACCGTCGTACAAAACCATCCTGATCCTGTTCGGTTTTTGCGGTAACGCTTTTGTGGACATGGAGGCCCGGCGGCATAGTCTCGTGCTGCCAAGGGTGGCGGACTGCATTCCCATCTTTATCGGCTCACGGAAAGAGCGAGAATCCTACGGCAGCGGCACGTATTTCTTTACCGAGGGTTATATCAATTCCGGCGGCAGCATTGTGTCCGATACAGCCCGTTTTTACCGGAGCTACGGTGAAAAACGGGGGCTTTCCATTCTAAAAAGGATGATGGGGCACTATAAAGACTTTGCGGTGATAGATACGGGAACCTTTGATGTCGCCGAAGTAAGGGCCAGGGTAGAAGACTTTGCCGGACTGCTGAATATTCCGGTCAAGGTGATTCCAGGCAGCCTGCGGATAATTGACGCGCTGCTGGCCGGCGGCTGGCAGGACGATGAGTTCCTGGTGGTAGAGCCGGGAGGTCGCATCACATTTGAAGATTCCATAAGGGCTGCCGGCGGCCCTTATGGTGAGGTTTAAAATACGCTGGTGACGGTGTGCTTGTCCCTGCTGTTTTCCGGGTCTTCATTGGTTTTTGATATGGAGGGGGGACGATTTCCATACCGTCCCCCCTACGCTCCATACCTGCCTTTGTCTACCGCTTTGGAGTTTGCGAAGCAAACTCTGGAAATAACCGGCGTAGCCGGTTATTCCGCCGCCCCGCCAACACCGCCTGGAGTTTGCGAAGCAAACTCCGGAAATAACCGCGCAGCGGTTATTCCGCCGCCCGTTCAGCGTCCTCCCTTATAAGGGAGGAGACCCCGCCCTCGCCCTATAAACCGCGGGTGATTTCGTAAGGGTAAATGGAGTGGGTGCGGTGAGGTCCGCAAAAAAAAATGGGGGGTAGGGGGCTTAGACCACGTCGGACAAACGTTCCTGTGGCGACACTATTTCGGTCACGCGGACGCCGAAATTTTCATCGATGACCACAACTTCTCCCTTTGCTATAAGTTTGTGATTCACGAGTATATCGACAGGCTCACCGGCAAGTTTATCCAATTCTATGATGGTGCCTTCCCC
>JAITAE010000002.1 GCA_031284295.1 Spirochaetaceae bacterium | reverse complement strand
GAAATACTTGATTTTCTACATAAACCTTTTCCATTTTGCCGGTACTGTAAGCCGTCCGCCTCACTGAACGGTCTGAGTTGGGAAGTTTCAAGAAAGAAAGTATCGGAATGGACATAAATGATCACCGGCGTTCAAAACCGGTTAGAGCAACGCTGATTAACTCATGTTACGCAGAGTTGACATAAAAAGCATGGGTGGTGACATACTCGATTTATGCAGTGATTACTTTTTGGTAAGTACCAAAAGGCAACGGCGGCCGGATTATCGGAATGAACGGACGGGGCAATCAGCCATGCGTCTATTCGGGGTGCGGATCTAATCATGATAAGCCCCCGGTAAGCAAATGCGACTACCGTCGGACTTTTAGTCCGCTGTTATTCGGGGAGAACGGGGTCATCGCTGCCCCAGCAACGCCCACAACCGGTAGCTGTTCGCGGACTTTAGGTTCGGCCGAACACCTACACCATACCAGATAACCGCATATCTTTATCATAGCTTCGGTGGAAAACCCGCTCCAAAGGCGCAGCCTTTGGCCCGGAAGGAGCGAATGTCACGGTAGTCAAAGCCTCCACCATCCACCGCAGAGGGGGTAGCGGAAGACTTGCCGCCGTTAGGCGTCAAGTCTTTCCTAATGCGGCAAGGCTGGAGCGAGGGGTCGGCAACTTTCGTTGCCGCGACTTCCCCCTCTTTATACTTTTCTAAGTAGAAACACTATAACGCTTGCGGCGGGCTGACCGGCGGACCAGGACGAGGCGCGTTAATATGTCGAGATAGCGAATGAAATGATAAAATCTATGCCGGACGAGCCGTTATCGCCCGGTACGCCGCCTATGGCGCCGCGCTGCCACTGGAATACACCGCCCGGCGTGCTGAAACGTTTCAGGAACAGGAAACGGAAAGGAAACTGTGGTAGCGCGAAGCGCAATCCGCCGCCGAAACTGTAACGCATATCGTCCGCAAGCGTATGCCCTTCCCCGGACACACGCTTAAACATATCGTCCGGTTTGGGGCGGCGCGCCGCCGCGTCGAAAAACAGATCGAGTGCGAGTATTCCCGGAAAAACCGGAATCCGTATCTCAGCCCAGTTTTCCCAAAGCGCAAGTCCGCGATTCAGGCGCTCGCCCGTCCAGCCGCGGCCTATGAACATTCCGTCAACGGAAAGCTTGTTGGCATCTTCAATAATCGGCTGGTCGTAAGGCGCTTCGGGAAATATCAGCGAAAGCCCCGAATGTACGCCAAAAACACCCTTAAAAGCCCATTTCTCGACTATCTGCCAGTTCCAAAGGGTGTGAAACCATTCTATTTTCGTGTCGCTACGGGAATAGTATTCCAGTTCTATCTTGTTTGGCAGCAGGCCGTAGAAACCGAAACGTTCGCTGATATAGTAACCGCGCGAGGGGTCGTAATAGATGTCGCGGTTGTCCAGGTAGACGCTGAAGGACAACGAATCGGAGGGCGTCCACTGTTTGTTGCGGTCCCGTATTGACGGGTCGAAGGCGCGATAAATTTCTCCGTTAAAGTCATTGTACCTGAGACCCGTCCTTATGCTGCCACCCAGCCCGAATATGCCGGCAGGCGTAAGCCACCGGTAGCCTGTAGAAAAGCCAAGCGAAATGTACCACTGTTCGTACTCCATCAGAAAGGCGTCGGAAGGCAATTTCCCGGCGCTATCGTACTCTTCAAACGAAGAAAAACCGTCCGGAAACGCCCTGTCTTCGTCGCCACTGAAGAAGGGAGGCTGGTTATCCATCGCGGCCAGGCGCTGCGAATGTTGGAATGTAAGGTCAAAACCGCCGGAAAGCGGCAGGCCGAAGAGCCAGCGGTGCGTATACTGCAACGAAATGGTCTGCATTTCCGGCGCCGCATTAACCTCCGCCCCCAAAATATTACCTGTACCCCGGAAATTCCTGTCGTTCCATTTCAGGATAAGAGAAACTGGAAAGGCGTCAGGATCGTTCGAACCGGAGAAGGAAAGACCCGCCTGTATCTCCGTAGTGGGCTGTTCATCAACATTTATTATCAAATCCATCAAACTGTCGGCGCTGCCCTGAGGCGTGTCGGGAAACACGTTTGAAAAGTATTGCAGGTTGTAAAGGTTGCGCAGTCCGTTCATCACCTTTGTTTTTGAAAAAATATCCCCCGGCTCAAGCGGTATTTCGCGCAGGATAACGTAGTCTTTGGTTTTTTTATTACCGCTTACGATGATTCGCTCAATGTGCGCCCTGCCGCGTTCCACGATGGGCACCCTGTACGAGATAGTTCTGGCGGCCGTGTTTCGCTGCTCCTCCCGCCCTATCGTATTGAAAATATAGCCGTTTTCAAAGTACAGGTCGGCGACTCGCTGCAAATCCTGTTCAAGTCTGCTTGAGTTTACGGTTTCGTCCGGCTTTGAATGGATCAGTTTTTGCAGTACTTCCGTTGAAAATATATGATTGCCGTCGAATGTAATGCCGCCGAACGTGTAAACAGGCCCCTCATAGATATGAAACACGAGTGTAAGGAAATTTCCTTTTTTGTCCGTGCGAATTTCACGAGTTACGTCCGTCACGTCCGCGTCGATATAACCCCTGTCGTGGTAAAAGCTGTTTATCGTGGCGCGATCCGCTATAAGTTTTGCCTCCTGGAACGCGCCCCCGTCGAGCAAGCTCTTTTTTTTGAGAGATATTTTATTTTGTAAGGTGTTGCCGGAGAATGCGCTGTTACCCTCAAAGCGAATCGCCTCTATTGTTATTTTTTCTCCTTCGCTGATTACAAATGTTACCTTTATACTGCCGTTGCTGTCCGTTGTTGTTTTTGAGCTGACGCTCACATCCGGGTAACCTTTTTCCAAGTACTTGTTGTAGATGGCTTGTTCATCGACGCGCAGTTTAAGTTGATTGATAACATCGTTTGGTTTCAGCAAGACAACGTCGAGCAATTCACTGCGCCGGAGCCCGCTGTTACCGTCAAACGTGATGCTAGAAACAAAAGGCCGCTCGACAACGCTAAAATGGATTATCACCGCAGATCCAAGCAGGTCTGCGGGCACAGCGCTGGGATTTATCACTTCGAACAGCTCAAGGGCGTATAGCTGCCCGGTCAGTTCCCAAAAAAGCTCATCGGTAAAGGTCTTGGCAACATACAATTCCGTCACGCCCTCAAGATCGGACATTTTTACATGACGGAGTCCGTCAAACGTGATCTTTTCTATGGGTTTACCGATATACCATTCATCATCTTGGGCAAAAACAGAAACAGCTTGTGAAAGGATAAGTGTGATTACAAGCGCTACTGATGTTCTATACGTTGTATTTATTCTAATGCTCAATTTCAAATCAGGATAACCTCAAAAGATGTACTAGTCAATATACACATTACGGCAGAGTCCACTTTTTTGACAAAGTTATTTTGTTATCACTTATCCAGATATTTTCCGGATGCATGGGAACCAGATCCCACCTGATATCGAATAAAGGCCCCTTGAATTCCATGCTCAAATCCGGTTCTATCCACAAACCACCCATATCGGTACGAAGCTGGTCGTATCGCAGCGAAAACATTACTTGAATAAAAAAACCCACGCCTATGTACTTACCTAAGAAAACAGTTGTGTTGTCAAAATAGTTACCAATCCGCATTTCATTTTGTGTTTGTGCGGCAGCCGGGGTCTGTGTTTGAACCGGGAGCATATCGTCTGTCTGCCCGCTATCGGAACTGCGGAACACGTTCAGTATTATCGCGTTCTGGAGAACCTGCGTCCGTAGCGAAAACATGTCGATGTGCAGAAAGTCGCGCACGGTCCTTTCAAACTGGCGTATCAAGCCGAACTGAGCGATCACATCGGCGGTAGACGACACAAAGGCCCTCTCTATCGCGTTATCCTCCGTAGGAGCCCCCGAAAGGTTATTGCCAAGCAGCGTGAATATCTCAGTTTGGGAGAGCGCCGGGGTCGCCTCGAAACGCGGCATAAAAGAGCTTAGAGGCTGGTTATCTACGATCATTGAGATCGTAACCGTCTCATTGGTTGCCTGGTCGCGGGTCTCCGCGATGACGCTTAGTCGCGGGTCAACCTGAATTTCCGTCTCGTTGAAATTAATCGAACCTTCTTTTATATAGAAACTGCGCTGGAAATAGAACACTTCACCGCCGCGTATGTCCACCTCGCCGTTCAGCGAAAAATGACCGGAAAGACCGTCGGTCACCACCCTTATGCCGGAACCGGCCGCCGCGTATGCCTGTAGTATCGGAATATTGGTGTTTGGCCAGATGAATTCAACCTTTCTGCCCGCCGTGATCATTATATCCGTCTGTATGGGCATGGCCTGCGTGGACGCGCCGCCGCTCTGCGGTCCGGAATTCTTATCCGCCAACGATATTTCGATGTTGTCGCTGCCGACATCTCCCGAAATATTCAATACTTGACCATCACCGCCCAGTTTTAAAAGGCCGAAAACGGTGCCGTTCATCAAAAAACCGGCTATATTCATGTTGAGTGGAATGGGGTTATCCTGATTTACCGTAAGGGATGCCTCAAATGATGAAGGCCGCCAGCGTGATATCAGCATACTTCCGCTCAGACGGCCCCCGCCCTTACCTATCCGCGCGTTGAGCGGTTCAAGGCGTATGCTGCTGCCGTCAAGCGTAAAGACGGCAGGGGTGGGGCCTATCTCGCCGGCAACGAAGGCCGGTATCCTGAGCCGCAGGCTGTTCGCTACCGCCGTACCGAAAAATTCAGGGTCGCGTAGCGGTCCGGCGATGCGGACATCGGCCAGTACAAAACCGCCGGCAATGGAGATCCTGTCCATCGGTATGTAGTTCCACAGGGAAGAAAGGTCTATGTAAAAGTTGGAAGTCTCCGCGTCTATCCTCCCGTCCCTGATAAAACCTACTATCGTACCCTGCGCCGGCGCGGGGTACGATAGTGACGCGAAGAAATCCCCTCCATCGTTCATGTGCAGACGCACCATGTTATCGGGCCCTCCTTCAATATCCCATACCTGCTCGTTCCTGGAAAACCTGAAATCAAAACTTTTTTCACTGTCAAAGGTGCTGAAGCTTGTGTTTTCAAAATTTATCACGCCGTCGAACGATTTTAGAGCGCTCTTTATGTTAAACCACGAATTTATCTCGGCAAAACCGGCCCGAATGTCCAGGTTTGAATCGAATTTACTGTCAAAGGTACTGCCCCAAATATGGGCGGAACTGCTCAGGCTGGACTGCTTCAAATCTATGTTCAGAAACGGAATATCGGCAAAAAAATCGCCGTAGTTTAGATGCGTTTCGTCCAGATCGAGCCGCGTATTGTTAAGGGAACCGCGCCCTCGCAGTATGATTGGCTGTCTGTTCAATACGCCGCGTAACGATGAAAGGTTGAAAGCCGCCGACCAGTTTTCGGGAATCCTAAAGAAGCCAATATCCCCGGTAATAAACATATTATCCGCGCTGTTAAAGAAGCGCCCGCTCTGTAGTTCGTTCAGCTCCGCCCAGACAAAGAATGTGTCATCTTCGTACCGTAATTCCGCGTTCATGGTCTCTACCCCGCTGACATCCCGCAGGTCAAGATTGCCCGTAACGGTAGTGTTTTGCCGGCTGAAAAAGCCCTGCCACCTGCCGTTGGCACTGCCGTACAGGGCGCCGCGCCCGTCATCAAAGTATATCCGGCTGAATTCAGCCCCGTCCTGGTCCACCCGCCCGATAACTTCGATGGACGTAATCGAAGAAAGCGATGTTTTTACGCCGGAAATCCTAAACTGCTTAAGGTTTAATTCCCATAAAGCTAAGGAGGTGTAGCGAAAGTCGGCCTCGGCCTTTACCTCCGCAAAGCCGTCACCAAGCGGAAAGCGCGGCGCGTCCAGTAAAAAAAGGCCGGTATAAGCGCCGTCACGGGGTGAACGCTGTATGTTCATGTTTAATCCGAGCGAACTTGAAATGTGAATGTCAGTTTCATCAAGAATCTCAGCTTGAAACGTGTATGTACTGTCTTTGGCCCGCATATCCGCGTTAAAAATCATATCTTTTCTGTCCGCGAAGCTGCCTGCCGCCGTGATGTCTATTCCGCCGCCGTTCCAAAAAAGATGCCCCTCGTTCAGTTCAAAACTAGTTTCCGTGCCGGAAACCGAAAGGCTGGCCCATACATTGCTATCGCCGCTCCATCCGACAATCAGGTGCGGCGCGTTGAACAACAGGTCTCTGGATTCGGCGGAAACAAATATTTCGGCGCTTACGAGGAGCTTATCAAGGAAAGTCTGCGACCCGGCGGGAATAACGGGGAATTCCACCACGCATCCGGCCATTTTCAGTAAGTCATACAGCGAAAATGATTCCGGTTCCAGCCGGACTTCCATGTTTTTACTGTCAAAATTGAACGAACCGTCCGCCGAAATCCGCAAAAAGCTGGCCGCGTCATAGGGGCCTGAGTTTTTAACGCGAAAAGCGGATACCGAAAAGTCCAAGTCGCTGCCTGAATGTTCAATGCTTACGTCAAAAGGCTGAAATTCCACGCTGCCGGGCATGGCGCCTGCCCCTATGGAAAGGGTTTCCGCAAAAAAAGCAACCGTGTTACCGTAGGACGACACGATAAAGTTGCCGTTCAACGGATTGCCGCTGTCCTTACGCCCTGATTTGGTAAGGTTAAAGTCTTTTACGGTAAGGCTGCCGTTTGGCCTGAGCGGACTGTAGTCGATGCTGCCGGTCCACGAAAGATCGCCGCGCGTCAACGACAGGTCAAGCCTGTTAAAGTATGCTCTTTTGGAGTCGCCCCTAACGTTAAGCGCGAAACTGCCGCTGCCCAACGGCGCCCGCCTGCCAAAAACCCCGCCTACATCCGCGTCATAAGCGAGGGCCTCCGCCCCGGCCAGCGACACGTTTATTCCGCCTGAAATCCGCGTTTCAAGCCATCTATTCCAGCCGTCAAATCCCGGCGCGAGGGTCAGCAGGCTGGAAGGACTAAACCCGGCAAAACTTGCGCGCGCGCTCACTGAGGCGGCGTCAAAATCGTAGTTCACAACAAGATCGAAAGGAGTATCCCCTCCTGTTTTTCGAAGCGTTACCGAATTCTCCGTAAGGCTTGCAAGCATATTCAGTTTTGTCAGGGAAAAGTATGATGTGTTTACCGAATCGAGGCGCAGCTTTATTCCGATTTCGCCGCCCGGCGCGTCGTAAACGCCGTCCGCGCGCGCCGAAAAGTCCGCCGCAAGCTTCAAAGGTCTTGCAAGCCGCGTTTCAGCGTGTACGGAAAGCCTAAACCTCAAAATGTTTTTGATAAGCCGGGCCGAAAACGCGAGCCCCTCCAGTTCCGCCGTGCTTTCACCCGCCCTAACTCTGAGGGTTCCGCCAGAAACATTTATCTTCAGCTTTTCCGGCGCCATACCAGCGGCTTTTTTCATGCTTTCAAAAACGGCGCCAAGCCCGCCGCTGCCCCCTTCAAACATCTCATCCAGGTCTCTGCCGGACGCGATTTCAACAAACGGGCCTTCAACGGTAATGGCGGACAAGGCCGCAGCCATCCTGCCGGACAACAGCGCGGCAATCGAGTAGCGCACCCGCAAGC
>JAITAE010000121.1 GCA_031284295.1 Spirochaetaceae bacterium | reverse complement strand
CGCCCCTTTATCTCAAGCCCCAGCACCTTGCCCGTGTTCGCGTAGGTCTTCCCCCTGTCTAAACGCGCTCCAAGCCGGTACGATTCGAGCACGTCCATGAACCATTTTCCCCAAGGCGTAACGCCGTACTGAACACGCGCCATTATTCAAATTCATCCGGTGAACAGATTTTCCCTTTGTATAAGATTTTTGGATACACAACAATAGACAGTTTTTTTTCTATGCGGCGCAGGCGGCGCAGGTCATTTTCGTTGCCTATGCTGAGCATCACGCCCTTTTTCCCCGCCCGCGCAGTGCGGCCCGCGCGGTGTAGGTAAACCCCGCTGTCTTCAGGAACGCCCATCGTTACTACATGCGTAATGTTTTCAATGTCAAGACCACGGGCGGCCAGATCGCTCGACACAAGAACGGGAAGCCTGCCGGCGCGAAAGTTATCCAGCGCGCTCTTTCGTTCCTTTTTTCCCATGCCGCTGTAAATGCCCGCCGCGCCGTACCTGTGATGATTCAGCTTTGAAACAATTTCCTGAATCGAAGCGGCGTGTTCCGAAAAAACGAGGGATTTCTTGGGGCGCGCCGCGGACAGGAATGAACGCAACGCGCCGATTTTATCGCGGTCTTCGGCCCAAAGCGCCCAGTGCAGAATGTTGACGCGCAGGATTTCCTGTTCGTCACTTTCGCAAAAAAGAGTCTCGCCCAGGATCGATTCCAGACGTAGGCGGCTTTTTTCCGGGAGCGTCGCGCTGCACGCGATTTTTACCGAGCCGGGATTCACGCATCTTAACAATTCCCGTGTTTCGTCCCAATGTTCATCCGCGGCAAGCCTGTCGGCCTCGTCCAAAATCAGGTATTCCACCTTGTTCAGTTTTAGCCTGTTCATGTTTACAAGCTGCAAAAGCCTGCCTGTATTGGCGGCAATTACAGCCGGTTTATCCTTTCTTATGCATGTAATCTGCCTGTCGATACTTCCCGCGCCGCTTATCAGCAGTGATTTTATATTGACATGAGGGTCTGTGCTTTCAGGATTTTTCAGTAAAAAATCAATTTCATTTTTTATCTGTGAGCAGAGCTCAAGCGTCGGGGCCGCGACAAGAACGCGGCAATTGTCCTCCGCGCCGCCGTCATTTATGATGTGTTGCAGAACTGGCAAAAGATATGCAAAGGTTTTGCCCGTGCCGGTTTCTGAACGGAACAGAATATTTTTTTTGTCAAGGATGTGCGGAATTACTATTTTTTGAATCGCGGTCGGCGTTTGTATATTTTTTTGACGCAGCTTTTCCGAAAAGAAAACGTCAATACCTTCGATAAAGTCTTCAGAATTCCGCATCAATAGTTTTTTTGTTCTCGTTCTTTTTTATAGGCGACTATCGTTTCGGTATAAATGTTTTCAAGACGTTTTACCATAACATCCATCGTCCAGTTTTTGCCGTATTCAAGCGCCTCCGCCGACTTTTTTTTGTAAAGTTCCTCGTTGTCCAGCAGGTCGAGTACGCGGCGAGTAAATATACCGGCGTCATCCGGCACCATAAACCCGCCGTTATCGCCGCGCATCACCATAAGAGTACCGCGCTCACCGACCGCAACCACGGGAATGCCGGACAGCATAGCCTCAATTGTTACAAGCCCCTGCGTTTCGGTTGTTGAAGGAAATATAAAAATTTTGGATATACAGTAAATGCTGGCCAACAGGCGGCGTTCTACATAACCGGTAAAAACAAAATGCTCAGTCAGCCCCAATGTTTCACATTCTTCTTTGAACCAGTAAATATCGGGGCCGCTGCCTACTATTAAAAAAATTGTATCCTCCCGTTCTTTTATAATTTTAGGGGCAACTTTCAAAATAAGTTCTAAATTTTTTTCTTTACCGACACGTCCGGCATACAATAAAATTCTTTTCTGTTTTAGTTTTGTATACGCTTCTTCTATTGATTGGCGGAACGCCGTGTTTTCCGCATCGTTTCGCGGGTAAAAAATTTTGTTGTCGATTCCAGTCGGTAAAAGATAAGGCGTTTTCTTTGATTTATACTTTTGAGCATACTGAAGAATTACCTCACTTGGCACTATGACACGGTAAGGCCTTCTGAATGCGGTACTTTCTACTATCCATAAAATAATTTTTAATATAAACATAGGCGCCCATGGGATATAGGTTTTCATATAATCACCCCAAAGTGTGTGATATGTATACACGGCGGGGATCTTATTTACCCGTGCGCAGTAATAACCGAAATCCGCGGTTACAAATTCAGATTGAATATGAATAATATCCGGCTTGAATTTATCTATCTGTTTTGAAACCCAAAAAAGCTTATGCGATTTGGAAATTCGGTCTTCTTTTGAAATAGGTACCGGCAGGGACGGCACCCTGATTATGGAACTTTCAGGTATGCCGCCGGTCTGCATGGCGGCGTCATGCAAGACTTTTGCAAAACCGGTTTGCATGGGAGATTCGGGATAGTAAGGACATATTATCAAAACTTCATGTCCCAATTTGATAAGGGCGGATACAAAACCTTCTACAGAAGCCGATACACCGTTTACCCGCGGCCAGTAAGAATCGGTAAACATCACTATTTTCAATTCACACCCTTTATGCGGAGCATCCGGCCCTTAAAATATGACTGGGTACCGTCGCGCCCGTCTAGCCCGCGCCGTCTGTCAATTTCCTTACACATTATCTCGTATACCGCGGCGGCGAATTCCTTTACCGACGGCATGGCGATGCTTCCGTCCTCATTATACCTGATGTATGCGGAAGGGTAAACAGGATCAAGCACGACAAGGCGTTCTTTTGGAAAGCGCCTTGAAAACGGCGTTTTGGGCTTTAACAGACCCTCCGAAAAAACCGTAAGCAGCGGAAATACCGGCAGGCCGAGCCGGGCCGCGACATAAAAAGCTCCGGTTTTGAACGGCATTATTTTCTGGTTGTAAATGTAACATTCACCTTCGGGATAAAAGTGTATAAAGCGCCGGTATTTGAATATAGCCTCGCTGGAAGCAATGATTTTTTCTATGCCGCTCCCTCCGGGAGGGAGCGGCAGTCCGCCCAAAAGCCGCGTAAATGTGCCTAAAAACGGCGTTTCAACCGTCTTTTCCAGCATGGTATGCCATGTCCGGCCCGGCATCATCGCGCCGCTCACCAGTACGGGATCCAAAAACGTCGTGTGATTCGAAACAAGCACCGCCCTGCCTTTGTATTTGCGGAGTTTGGCCCGGTCCCCGTAACTTGTTGAATACAAGATTATGTTGACAAGCTGGGCTATGTGCCAAACCGGATAAAATGTCAGCGCTGAACAGAGCCTAAACAGGAATGAATTGTCAATTAGAGGGCCGCCCTTTTTATACCGCATTTTGTATTACTGGACGACGCGGCCCTTCCATTCAAAGCCTTTGCCGGAAACGGTCCTGAACCATGACCATAGAATCATGACGATAAGATTTACATACATAACAGGCCAGAAAATTGTAAAAAGCCAATTTATCCTGCGCCCCAAAAACATTACAAGCCATGTCGCTGTAAAAATAACATTTACCGCGATACAGTGGTACATAAATGGATTCTTAAAGGCAATCAGAAAAAACATAACCGGAAAAGGCAGAACAAAGAAAATTAAAACCGCAACGGCAATCAACATCAGAAGCGGCGTCCTTTTTCCCAAGAAATCAAATATATTTTTTCCTATGCCTTGTACGCTTGCCGCATACCCATTGTACATTCTGCATTTTACCTGATTCGTCATGTCAAGAAATTCAGTTTTATACCCCAGGTCTTTTACATAGCGCGACAGGTAGACATCCTCAGATGTCTTGTTCCTGATGTTGGCATAGCCGCCTATATCTTTGAATACTTTGGCCTTCATAACAATGTACTGTCCAACGGCCGCCGAAAAATAACCAAGTTTGATAAAGCGGTTCAAAAACATGGGTATTACAAAACCCGTCATAAAAAACATAATCGGAACAGTCGTAGCTTCGCCAAAGGTGCGTAATTCCTGCCCGACATAACCGGATATAAAATCAGCCTTTGTTTTTTCCATGTTTGTAACCGACCACGATATGCTTGCCGGGGAATGAACCGTATCAGCGTCCGTAAAAAGCAGTATCTCCCCTCGCGCCTGCTCGTGCAGTTGATGCAGCGCGTAAGGTTTGCCGTACCAGCCTTCGGGGAGCGGCTTTCCCCTGAAAACCCTTACGCGGCTGTTCTCTTTTGCCAGCTTTTCCAGAATCCGCCAGGTGTTGTCGCTGGAATTATCATCAATAACCAGAATCTCGTAATTTTGATATGTCTGATTGAGCAGCGAATTAACGCAATTTTCTATATTTTTTTCTTCATTGCGTGCGGGAACAAGTACGGAAACCATATTTCCCTCTGTAAGCCGGGGCTTTACCGTATTTAACTTCATTTCAATGATGTTAAACGACGCCATCAAAAAAAAATAAACCGATACCGCAAGCATCGCTATAAAATATATGTTTAATACAAAATACATTTGAATTCCTTTTAATTCCTTTTCATTACGGGATGTAACGTTAAATTATTCAGCATCGGTATTAACCGGGCTGGTGGAGTTTAAGGAATCGGCCATGTACGCCCTCCCCTGTATAAGATTTAACAAGTCTTTATTTTCAGGATAAACAGCCGCCGCCTTTTCCAGCCACGATCTTGCTTCATCAGCCCGTTTATTGCGGATATACCCGTAAGCCAGGGAATAGTAGACATTAAAATAATCCTCTTTTTGCAGATCGTAAGAACCTGAAAGGATTTTTTTCATTTCGGTTATTCCTTTCTTGACATTGCCGAACGGCGCGGGCGCGTATACCCAGCGCGACGCGATAAGGTAAGCGCAGGCGCCGTTTCTCTTGTCGTATTCCAGCCCCTTTTTTGCGTACCGTTCCACTTTAAGTCCGTTTGCGATAACCCATGCGGTAGATTTTAGCATACAAAGCCGGCTTATATTTTCCGCCATCATGCGGTAAGCCTCGGACGTAGGTTTATCTTTAACGGAACTGTCCGCATAATCAAATCCCCGCTGAACGCGCCGCTCCGCCTGCTCATTGTTTTCTTCAGCATGATAGGCCCGCGCTATTAAAAACTCGCAGTATGAAAGCATAGTGAGCAGATCCGTCCCGCTCAATTCCTGTTTTGCCCTGTCCTCGACTTCATTTCCAATCCGCGCTATATACTCCGCGTCTCCTGTATACCCGTAAACCGCGTCCCGCAGCGGCGTAAACCAATCCGGCGGCTCTCCCGCGCCTGCAAACGCCGCGTTAAGGCATAAGACCAAGCCCATTGCCACTTTTAGCATTTGTCTATAATGCCATAAACCGTACCCTATGAAAAGGCGGCCATTCCAGAACGCGGGCGGCCCAGGCTGCTTTTAATATATATGTAACAGTGTAATTGTCCCTGTAATTCGCCAGGGCTTTAAGGCTTCTTTAATTAAGAAGGGGGGCGCTATTTCCATGCCTTTTCAGGCATATAGGGGCCTTCCTGTCGCGCCCCCCTGGTTCCAGCCCCGCCGTGCGGGTCTTACACCACCCCCCAAAACAGCCGCCCCATTTAATCAGTGCTTCCCTAGAAAACAGCAAAGACAATAACTGACATACCTGTATATTTAAAACCCCACTGATAGGATGGCGCCTGTTGCAAAGGTAAAAAATCGCCTGCAGGTGATTTCTCAGGATTTTTAGCGGGAAGCGCGACAAAACGCTAGCCTCCCAAGTAGGCGGCACGGACATCTTTGTTGGCGCTTAATTCTGCGGAAGAGCCGGAGGCTATAATCTCACCGGTTTTGAGGACATAGCCGCGGCTTGCGAAATCGAGAGCTACTTTGGCGTTCTGTTCGACAACCAATATCGTTGTGTGTTTTATAAAGTTAAGTTTTTGCAGAGCTTTGAACATCTCAAACATCAGCTTTGGGGCAAGCCCCATCGAAGGTTCGTCCAGCAGAATAGTTTCGCAGCCGGTCATAAGGGCGCGGCCCACGGCAAGCATCTGTTGTTCGCCTCCGGAAAGCAGTTCGCTGCGCTGTTTGCACCGTTCAAACAGACGGGGGAACAGGCTGTAAACCAAATCCTTTTTTTCGCCGCTTATCGCCTCGCGGTTTATATCCTTGCGGTACGGGTATGTCGCGATTTTCAGATTCTCCTCGACAGACGGATTTCCGAATATATGCCGGCCTTCCGGCACGAGAACCATCATTTGTTTCTGTATCAGGATATGCGGTTCCGTTTTCAGGATGGTTTCACTGTTGTAAAATAGACTTGTTCGATAACCCGGTTGGTTATCTCACAGTCTTGCAGTTTTTCAGGCTAAGAGCCTGCGAACCGAAGGTTCGACAAAACTGCGTTTTTTAATGGAAGTTGGCGCGGAAACTGAAGTTTCCAAACAACTCTAATATA
>JAITAE010000064.1 GCA_031284295.1 Spirochaetaceae bacterium | reverse complement strand
TTACGCGCCGCCATCTTGGACAACATGGCCGGGGTTTCACCGCCGTAACCCGAATCGTAGGTTTGCGCCTCCGCCGCGCCCGCTATGGCCAGCGGAAGTATGGGGCGGTTCACATAGTACGGCGGGTACAAGTTCTGAATGAACGAGACCGGCCTGCCGGTAACAAGCGAGATTTCCACATCCGTCCAATCAATATCGCCGTCATTGTCGATGACTGCCCAGCCCTGCAAAAAAGGCTTAGCGCCGTTAAGGTCAAGGCGGTACGAAACCTTCCAAACCGGCGCGGGAATCACATAGCTAAGGCTTACATCCCGCCGGCTGTTG
Organism: Spirochaetaceae bacterium; assembly: GCA_031284295.1. Classification (GTDB taxonomy): domain Bacteria; phylum Spirochaetota; class Spirochaetia; order Treponematales; family Breznakiellaceae; genus JAIRMY01. Next base: position 2,976 of record JAITAE010000064.1, on the reverse strand, counting down.
CCGGGCAGGGTTATATTGAGCGTTTTTATGCCGGAATTGTTTGACGAGCGTATGATGTCGAGGGCGCGGGAAAGATCGGCGTTTATCGCGGCGTTTTTGAACGTAAAAGATTGAATGTCCTTGAGCTTTATCAGACGCGCCCCGTTTGGCGTAGAAATAGTAAGCGCGGGTTCGCCGGCGTTTTCGCCTCCCCGCAGAAAGGCCGGCGGAATTTCGACCGCCATAATCCTGCCGTCAACCGATACCGGCGCGACAACGGAGGAGGACATGGTTATCTGTATCTCCTCTCCCCTCAGCGAGGCCAAAATTTCCGCTATACCCGGATTTCCGGCAAGGTTTATCTTGAGGCTTTGCAGCGTGCGTATCAGGGTTGTTTCGGATTGATAAGTGATGACGGGAGAACTTGCCTCCGGGTCGTTTATAACCATTGATTTAAGCGCGTCATTCACCGCGTTGGCGCTAAAATTCAGAGCGAGCGCGGCATTGGGCGCGACATTCCCGCGGTGTTCAAAGTAGCCTACGCCGGATGAAAAGATGCTAATCTTTCTGAGCGGAAGCTGCGCTCCATCCGCCGTGTTCTGGGCAAACGCACAGATGGGAAGCAGCAGAATCAGATAAAAAAATATTTTTTTTCTTAAAATAACCGGTAAAATCACAGAATCCCTCCAAAATTAAATTTTTTACAACGCTGTAAACGTTGCTAAAACGCCCCGTCAAGTTCCGTAAATATGGGCGTACTCGTGAAAAAGCTCCATAGCCTTATCTTTACACTCGCCGCAGCCCGTGCCGATTTTTGTCGCCGCCTGCAAGTCTTCCCAACTGCGCGCGCCGTTTTTGAAGGCGTTTTCTATGTCTTTGTTCGTTATTCCTATACAGTGGCAGATTTCCACCGCTTCCTCTTTCAACATACCCGCCCTGCCGGTCTTTTCAAGGTAGTCGTCGATGGCGGCGCGCAAGGCCTTGTCGCCAAGCACGGAACAGTGAATCTTGTTGTCCGGCAACCCGCCCAGCTTTTTTACAAGGTCTTCCGGCTTGATGTTGTAGGCGTCCCTGATGTTCATTCCCTTTATCGTCTCGGAAAGTACGCTTGTCGAAGCTATCGCGCTCGCGCAGCCGTAAGTCTTCCAGCGGACATCCGTGATGACATCGTCCTCTATCCTGAGCAGCATCAACATCTGGTCGCCGCACTTTATGTTGCCCGTTATCCCGCGCCCGTTATTGCCGAAAGACTGCTCGCTCTCAAGCAGCACATTCTGCGGGTTCGAGAAATGCTCCTTTACCGTATCCGAATAAAGCCAATCCATATTTATCTCCTAAACTTTTACAGTTATGAGGGGGGCGCTGTTTCCAGGCCGCCCTTCCTTATATAGTTAAGCAGGCGGGGCCAGGCCGCTGTTTAGAATAAGTTTTTAGCGCCCTACGCTCCATCCCGCGCAAGCGCGGTATTCCGCTACCCCCCAATCCGGGGCCCAATGAACATCCCAACCGCAGAGCGGTGGGGTATTAGCCCCCACTTGCGAATAAACTCCGACCGCAAACCAACGTATCTATTTGAAAAAGCATTTTTCAATATAGTAAATTAACTGGGACAGGGAAATTATGTTCAAACTGCCGGGATACTTTTTGTATTGATACAGAATAATTAAAAGCCATCGTTTTTCACTGTCATCTATGAGTAAATTTTTGGAAGCGCAGTCTTTTTCCCATGATCTAAAAACAACTTCCGCAAAGATAAGACAAAAGGATTCGTTAGCCGGCAGGCTGTAACGGGTGGTTTTGGAACCTTCACCGCAGACAAAAGGCTCTGCCGCAAGAATAGCCTTGATATAAAGCGCTATAATTTTATGGTGGTCAATATTTTCATTTTCTGCCCTGTCGACATACGTTTTTTGCTTATAATCAATCATATACGCATAGTAATAGTGAATAATGCGGTCAAAGCGAAAACCGTCAAGCCCGACACCGTCAATTCCCTGGTCATTCAGTCTATCTACAAATTCCCGCGCATACACTTTCATACGAGGAAACCAATGCTGTGAAGAAAAGTCCTCAAGGACATAAGTATCCGGCAAAATACACCTATCTTGTGATCCAGCGTGAAAATACGCTATCGCCATGCTTTTCCACATCAATCAAATCAACATCTTTTGCGCTTTTTGCGATGTTTCTTGGCAACATTCCTCTATCGAAATTATTAATTTCTGCTGTTGTCATTTCGGCAAAAAGATCAGCCGTCAAAATACTTGGCGTGCCGTAGTTTTTTCCCATAAAAACACCTCATCTCATTAATTTGTACAGTAGCTCCTAAGCTGCCCGCTAACCAAAGGTTAGTTTGAACACCGTTTTAATCGTACTTTCAATTTAGTGCGCGGGGCCGCCGATGTCAAGGGCGCCCAGCCCTGGTGTCGTTGTGTTGTGTGAGGGTATCCCGTTAGGTAATTTGAGAAAACTTTTCAGCCGTTCCGCTTTCGCCGCGGCAAAGGCCGCTATCCGGTTCCATTAATCCGTGTTAGACAATGCGCCTATCAGCGTGATCATCACTATATCCGGCAGTAAATGCCCCCATACGGTTCAACCCGCTTATTCCCCGGCGATTCAAACGCCTCCCTGAGATCCCGCGGCTCCTCAATACAGGTTAACCCGTATTCTCCTGTTAGATTCCGGCTTTCCTGTATTTCGACGCTTTTTTCGCCATATTTCCACTCTGGAACTCCAGTATACACCATTATGCGGAAATTCGGCATTTCTATGCGTTTAGACTGAGGGGGAGGAAGTCAAACCAAAAAGTTCCGGACATTGTACAGCATCCAAACACGTACATTCACCGGTAGTCAGGCGCCGATCAGAATCGAACTGATGTATAATGCTTTTGCAGAGCACTCCCTTACCACTTGGGTACGGCGCCATCTAAATAAACAATATCAAGCTGATTTACAAAGGTCAATAGCCCGCAGCGCCTCATCAAAAAAGTAACCC
>JAITAE010000307.1 GCA_031284295.1 Spirochaetaceae bacterium | reverse complement strand
TCAGGAGGGCGGCAACAAAGAGGAGGGGGACGCGCTGGCGCAGATTCTGGCCATCCACCTGCTGCGCAACGGCAAGTACGCGGTGTACCCCCGGACGATGACTCTGGAGCAGGTGCAGAGTGAATACGATACCCAGCAGAAAAGCGGCGTAACACGGGCGGACCAAGCGGTTAAAGCGGGGCAGGGGGTGAATCCACGCTACGCGCTTTCCGTCATATCCCGGAAGATAGGAACGGGGACGCGTTTTAACGCCGCCATCATTGATATTAACCGCGGAGTCCAACAAATGGGAGGCAGCGAGCGATATACCAGCCTGAGCGACGGTATAGACGCGATGGATTTTCTCGCCAGGGAGCTAAGCGGCCAGGAGGTCTCAGAGACGGAACGTGAAAAGCGCTCAAGCGCGGTTGTCCGGGAAAAGAATGCCGCCCTTCGCGCAGCGGAGGCCGAGCGGAGGGCCAAAGCTAACGCAGCAGAGGCCGAGCGGAGGGCCAAAGCTAACGCGGCGGTGGTGGCGGCAGCAACGGACAATTTTCTAAAGAATTCCGGCATTTTTTTTGGGCGGCTGGGTAGGATTCGGAGGCGGAACCGGCAAAGGGGAAGAGAAAGGGGGGGTCAAACAAGATGAGGATCACATCACCGTTACGCCGACAGTGCCCGAACCCGGAATCAGTGGAGGCGGCGATATTGGACTGCGTTTGTTCCGTTATTTCGGCATACAAACCGGTATAGCCGGAATCACGGATTATGCGCCGTATACGCCGCCGGGCGTGGAGGAGCTTTACTCGAAAGTAAGTATCACCCAGATACCGGTTCTGGCCCGTGTAAATGGGCTTTTTGGCATGGGCAACGATCATTATGTGTTTGTCGCGGGGTTCGGTGGAATTGGCATGAATGTAACCGTCAGCGCGGGGGCTGGCTCGGCCGACCCCGGCATGAGCTTTATTGCCGGCGGGGAACTGGGGGGTGGAAATCAATATCTTGACATATATTTTAAATACCAATATATCGGCAGCCTGAGCGGGGGCTCCCTCACCGTTGACGGGCGGTCTTATGACTACTCCATGAAAAACCACACGCTCAGCTTTGGGGCGCGGGTTTTCCTGCCCCCCTTCCGCAAATAGCAGCGATGCCGCCTTTAGCTTTGACAGCGCTGGGGCGGTAAATGCTTTTTTAGTGAGGAATGAGCGATGGGGGGGGGGGGGGCTAACGTAGGAGCGGACAACCCGGGTGTTTGCCGCGTGACATAAGTCTTTTACAACAACGTAATGGCTGTCAGTGAAACATCCAGTCCATCGCGGGCCTAGATTGTACGGTGTCCCTCTAAAAAGGGGCTCCGCTGGCAATTTCGCAAGGCTAAAACCTTGCGAAATTGCGGGACTTGTTTACTAAACGAGTTAGTAAACAAGTCTAATGTATGCGGATATGACAGGTGGTTATAAATCCTTGAATATTTCCCTGCCTCTGTCGTTCAGCAGGGTTTCAACCTGTGCGTATGGCAAAACAACTTCAAGTGTACCCATAGAGTACGGCGCTATTTCGTAAGGATTCCAGCAAAAACCGAGTCCTTCCCGCGAAACAAAAAAGTTTTGCGGAACGCCAGCCGTGTCGTTCAAAAACCCTACCGAAGTTAAAGGCGCTCCAGGGACGGCATGGTACCGCGAGCGTAAAGCATCATCAATCTGTGTCTGTAGGCTTTTTCCCGCCTCTGCCTGCAAAATACCATTCAACGCGACTTTTGAAAGAAGCTTTTTATCAAGCACAAAAAATGTTTTTTCGTTTTGCCCGTGCGCTCCGCCTGTATAATTGTAAAAACGGCGGGATATGACAAGAAGCGAAGGATATACCGCCCCGTCAAAGGTTTCGATATACGACCAATTGTTCACCGCGCCAGGCTTCCCCGTTGAGTCGTCTTTTATTTTTTCATATTCATCTTTTACACGGTTATAAACTTTCTCCGCATAATCCTGACAACTCAACCCGTCATACAAGTTCTGCTGTAAAAGTTTACGTTCCTCCCCGTCCAATATATCAAGCATATCAACAAAAAATTCCAGTTTTGGTCCGCCGCCTTTTTTTTCGGGAAACAGCGGTACATCTTCTTTTTTTGAATAAGTTATATATTTGGACGATAACTCCTCCCGCATGTACCATCCGGTACTGTAAACCGGCGGCGCAAGACCCGTTGCGTCATCATTTTTCTGTACGCCTGTGCAGGAATTTAATACCAACGCGGAAAATAAAACAGTATGCCAAAAAATAGATTTCATTTCTTCTCCTAATAATGGTTTTTAAGGTTCATGCCACAAAATATGTAATTAAAATAACCCTCTGAAATAAAATTTACAAAATATGTACTTATTCGCAAAGAAATTACGGTCAATGCCGTAACGCGCGGACAGCCCGTCACGGGTGGTTCAGAACTTCCTCCCTGTCGGCGAGCGTTACCGTAAGTTTTACCGTATTGCCGTTCCGCAGGACCTCAACCTCAATTTTATCGCCGCCCTTGTTGTCTTCCAGCGAGGAGTACAGGTCGGCCAGGGTATCCACCTTCATGCCGTCAACTTTTGTGATGATGTCACCGCCCAGGTAGATCACGGACGAACCATAGCGGACCGGGTCGCTACCCTGACGGAGGCCGGCCTTTTCGGAAAGGCCTGACTTTTTTGTACGTGAAACCAGCAGACCGCTCTGGACGGGCAGTTTTGCGTAGCGCACGAGCGCCGGGAATATCTGCACGAGCGTTGCGTCTATCCAGCCGCGCCGTACCTTGCCATACTCGATCAGTTCCGCCACAACGCGTTTTGCCGTGTTTACCGGAACGGCAAAACCTATGCCGATTGAGCCGCCCGACGGTGAATATATCATCGTAGTAACCCCTATCATCCGCCCGGTCGCGTCTATAAGCGGACCGCCAGAATTACCGGGATTTATCGAAGCGTCCGTCTGTATCATATCGCGGATTATGTTGCGCTGGGACGTTTGTATAGGACGTCCAAGGCCGGACACGATACCGACGGTCAGCGTACGTTCAAACGCGAACGGGTTGCCGATCGCGAGCACTTTTTGCCCGACTTTAAGGTTGGACGAATCGCCAAACGGTATCGTCTTCAGGTCAACACCGGGCGGCGGCTTGAATTCGACGACGGCAAGGTCATTTTCCGGGTCAGTACCCTTGACACTGCCTTCTATCTGCGTACCGTCCGCAAGGTTGATGAAAACCTTTATCGCCTTTTCAATAACATGATTGTTGGTCAGTACGAGTCCGCGCGTGTCTATAATTGTACCTGACCCCGAAGTTCCATCCTGTGGTACAGGTTCGAGAAACCAGTTGTACGCCTGAACCTCTGTGGTAATGTTGACGACAGCCTCGTTAAGCTGCTCGTATACCGCTATGTTCTCACGCTCGTCCGCCGAATAAGGCTGAAGCTCCGCCGTATTTAGCCTAAGCGTCTGTGTTTCAGGCGACTCACGCAATTTTAACGGCGTTTCCACGGTTTTCTTGCCGTCCGCCTCATCTTTAGCGCCGGCGCCGTTAGGACCCGGTATCTTTATAAACCCTATCCCCAGCGCAAACATCAGCACTATCAACGCGCTCAATGTCGAAAAAATTACGGCCTGCCGCCAGCTATGCAGTCTCATACCCCCTCCGTATCTTACAAATTATGAGTCAGCTTACATTTTTGGCCCGGTTTATGCAAGCGAATGAGCCGCGGAGTATTAAACCCAGATATTGCGAATACGCGGCTGCCCGCCACCGCGTATGTAAGGCCGCTGTCCGCCCCGTGTACTTTAAGCCCCGCCGGCGGAGCCGCTGCGGGCGGAAAGTTTTAGGGCGTCGAACAGCTCGGCGGCCTCGCCCTGCATAAGGATGTCGAGCTTGTATAGGGTAAGGTTTATACGGTGGTCGGTCAGGCGGTTTTGCGGGAAGTTGTAGGTACGAATACGCTCGGAACGGTCGCCGGAACCCACCTGATTCTTGCGCGCCTCGGAACGCTCAGCGTGGGCCTTCGCCTCCTCCATCTCGTAGATACGGGCGCGCAGAATACGCATCGCCTTGGCCCTGTTTTTAATCTGACTCTTCTCATCCTGACAGTGAACCGAGACGCCGGACGGCAGGTGGGTTATCCGCACCGCGCTGTCCGTAGTGTTTACGCACTGACCGCCGGGGCCGCCGGCACGCATCACATCGATACGCAAATCCTCAGGCTTGATGTCTATCTCGGTCTCGTCAGCCTCCGGCAGCACGGCCACGGTAACCGCTGACGTATGGATACGCCCGGACGACTCGGTTACCGGAACACGCTGTACGCGGTGCGCCCCCGATTCGTAACGAAGATTCTCGTACACATTGCTGCCGCTTATCGAAAAAATAATCTCCTTGTAACCGCCAAGCTCCGTTTCGTTCAGGTTCATAACCTCAAACTTCCAGCCCTTCATCTCGGCAAAACGCGAGTACATACGGAACAGGTCAGCGACAAACAGCGCCGCCTCATCCCCGCCGGTACCCGCCCGTATCTCCATGATGATATTTTTCCCGTCGAGCGGGTCTGGCGGTATCAGCAGCAGCTTTTGCCTGTCCTGCGCCGCGCTGAGCCGCGCCTCAAGGCCGCTCAATTCCTCCTTCGCGAGCTCCTTCATATCGCCGTCCTCTTCCTGAACGATAGCCCTCGTGCCGGCAATCTGCGCAAAAAGACTCTCTATCTCACTTTGACATTCGGCAATCTCAGAGAGGCGCGAATACTCCCTCATCGTTTCACGGTACCTGGCCTGATCCTTTATCAGCGCCGGGTCTTCAATCAAGCGTTTTACCTCATCGTAACGCTTCAAAAACGTTTCGAGCCGTTCATTCACCTTTAGCCTCACCATTATTTCTATATTAGAGCTCCGGTAGTTCCGTTATGAACTCCGGTAATTCCGTTTGAACTTACATCAAGCTGATTATTAAAAAGGGGGGCGCTATTTCCATGCCGCTCGCGGCACATAGCCGCATCATCGTCGCGCCCCCAGGCCGCCAGCGGCTTTAAAATCCGCTACGCGGTAGCGTACCGCAAGCGGGTTTAAAGTCTGCGGGTATGTCAGTTGTTGTCCTTGCGGTTAACTATGTTCACAATGATTCTTGATACAAAGGGGGGCGCTGTTTTCCATGCCGTTACCGGCACATAGCCGCATCATCGTCGCGCCCCCCAGCGCTCCATCCCGCGCAAGCGCGGTATTCCGCTACCCCCCAATCCGCCACCGTTACCGGCACATAGCCGCGCCCCCCAGCCC
>JAITAE010000303.1 GCA_031284295.1 Spirochaetaceae bacterium | reverse complement strand
TTATTTCCGGAGTTTGCGGCGCAAACTCCAGCCGTGTCCTTGCGAGAAAGCTGGGCGGCGGATTTGGGGGGTGGCGGAATACCGCGCTTGCGCGGGATGTAGACAGGGGGGCGCGACAGTGGAGGCCCCTATATGCCGGCTGAGGCATGGAAAACAGCGCCCCCCTTTGCGAATGAAGAATTAGAAATGAGAAATGAGTCCGCCTCTGGGGTACGCTACCGCGTAGCGGACTTTAAACCCGCTGGCGGGCTGGTGATTGAGTGAAAAGCGCGGGCGGGGTAGAATGACCGGTATGGATAAAGAAACAATTGCCGGGGCCTGTCCGGTATGCGACAAACGTTACGGCGCGGCGGAAATTGTTTCCGCGTTAAAAGTTTGCCCGTCCTGCGAGTACCATTACCGGATGGAACCGGCTGAACGTATAGAATACCTCTGCGACCCGGGTTCCTTTGTCGAATTCTCAGGAAACTTAAGTTCGCGGAATCCGATCCAATTCTCGGCCTACGAAGAAAAGTTGTCAGGCGCGGTGGAAAAAACGCAAATGAAGGATGCCGTTATCACCGGCCTGTGTGAAATCGAAAAGAAAACCGTCGTGCTGGCGTTGATGTCGTTCAGTTTTATGGGCGGCTCAATGGGTTCCGTCGTTGGAGAAAAGATCTGTCAGGCGATGCTAAAAAGCGCGAAGGAGGGCCTGCCGCTGATTGCCTACACAACGTCAGGCGGCGCCCGTATGCAGGAAGGCATCTTTTCGTTGATGCAAATGGCGAAGACATCGAGCGCGGCGGCGGAAATGGACAAGGCCGGAGCGCCGTTTTTTACCGTGCTTTGTGACCCGACAACTGGTGGTGTTACCGCGTCTTTCGCGATGCTGGCGGACTTGATCATGGCCGAGCCGGGCGCACTGATAGGTTTTGCCGGCCCGCGTGTGATAGAGGGCACCCTCCACGCAAAATTGCCGGAAGGCTTTCAGCGCGCCGAATTCCAGCAGGACAAGGGTTTTGTCGATCTTATTGTCCCGCGTAATGAACAGCGCCGCATACTCTCAGCATTGCTGGCCCTTCATAACTGTAATTCCAAGGATAAAGTATAGTGAACACGGAAATCATACGACAAAAACTTGATGAACTAAAACAGGCGGCAAAAGAAAGCGGCCTTGACATAAACCGGGAAGTAGACGCGCTTGAAACAAAGATCAGGGCGGACTCGGAAAATGAGACAGTCTGGCGGCGGGTAGAACTTGCCCGCCATCCTGACCGCCCCAACTCATTGGACTACATAGAGCGCATTTTCGACGGTTTCATGGAACTGCACGGCGACAGAACCTTTGGTGATGATCCCGCCATCATAGGCGGGCTTGCCTTTTTTGAGGGCCGTCCGGTCACGATTATCGCGAATCAGAAGGGCAGGACGCTGAAGGAAAATATGTTCCGCAACCACGGCATGGGCAACCCGGAGGGCTATCGCAAGGCGCTGCGCCTTGCGAAGCAGGCTGAAAAATTCCACCGCCCTGTAATCACCTTTGTGGACACGGCAGGCGCTTATCCCGGACTCGGGGCGGAAGAACGGGGCATTGGGGAAGCGATAGCCCGCAATCTTCGCGATTTTAGCCAGCTCAAAATCCCGATAATCTGCATAATCATCGGCGAAGGGGGTTCAGGCGGCGCGCTAGGTATAGGCATCGGCGATAAGATTTATATGCTGGAAAACGCGATCTATTCGGTTATCAGCCCGGAAGGGTTCGCGTCCATACTGCTCCACGATTCCGCGAAGGCAAAAGAAGCGGCCGCGATGCTCCGCATGACAAGCGCCGACCTGCTGCGGTTCGGCATAATAAACGGCGTGATAGCCGAGGCCGAAGGCGGCGCGCAGAACGCCCCGGAATTCAGCGCGGTTCTAATGAAAGATGTGCTGAGGCGCGACATCGATCATCTATGCGGACGGTCTCCCTCGGTTCTGGTACGCTACCGTAACCAGAAGATCCGCAAGTTCGGGCACTGGAACACCTAAGACCGGCGGCCGTACATGGTTTGTACGCCGTGATCCTTACAATCATAATTGACCTCGCCTCCCGCTTCCGCTATACTTCAAAATCATGGAGCGGTGTCCGAGTGGTTTAAGGAGACGGTCTTGAAAACCGCTGAGCCGCAAGGCTCCGGGGGTTCGAATCCCCCCTGCTCCGGTAAAGTGTATACATCCGCAAAAGTTTGGGGATTCGAAACGAGCGTTTCTGTAAATGTCCCAGAGCGCAAGCTCTGTTAAATGAGCCTCCCGGAGCAAGCTCTAAACTTGATCCACAAAATCAAGAGCGGTACTCTCAGTATTCCACCAGAATGTACAGCTTCATAAGTCATATCCATATTGTTTTCACTCAGGGAGAACCGTCACTGAGAGTCCGTTTCGGACATCCCAGGTATTCTTCGGAAACAAGGTTTCCGCTGCTTCTTCGGTCCTTTCTTCACCTTACGGGCTATGCAGTATAATAATTTCACCGGTATCGAAATAACTACACCGGCATTCATTTTTGGTTTTGTAAGACTATCCCATGAAGCATTTACGTCACCAGATAAAGTTGCGCTCCCATTGCCAAAATTTACCATCTTATGACTTAAATTAAAGTCTAATCCTTTGAACAAAGTATCCCATCTTATATTGAACTCATCATTGGTATATGATCCTCCAAATACGCCATAGCATTCTTTCCAAAAATCTTACTTAATTCGAGATTACTTTCCAATGGAATAATTTTCGCTATATCACTTATCCGGTAATCCCAAATTAAGAATAAAATCATTTTTCATTTCCCCAAATTGACTTTTCGCTATATTATTCGCATCTTTGTTATGGCTTTGTATGTCTGTAACTGGTTTTTCCATACCACTTATTCCAGCCATAATAAAATTGGGTATAAGCCATGGAACTTTTTCTTTAAAACCCTCAATATCCTCTATAATTTTCTTAATATCCATAGCCATTAATTCGTCAAATGCGTTTTACCCGTTTTCGGCGATGTCTTTGCGCAACGCAGAATTCGTATCTATATCCCAATTATCCACATCCCCTATATTTTCTACCTAAGGCAACACTGATTAAATCCACGAAGGTACCAGATGAGCCATGTTTGTTAAGTTGGTGCATATGGGTCTAATACCCCGCCCTTTAGGGCGGTTAGAATTGGCAACGCCAACAAAAAATGTAGGTAGACGGAGTTTGCTCCGCAAACCTTGAGGTTTTGTGGCGGGGTATTAAACCAGATATTGCGAATAAACAACCGCAGAGCAAGCTCTGCGGTATTTTTTACTCCGTAATCTAGTCGAATAATTCTAGCTGTTTATTTTCATATATCTTTTCATATTCTTCCGGCTTCCTGTCTTGATTCCTTACATATCTTCCTATTACTTCTTCGTCCCCAT
>JAITAE010000282.1 GCA_031284295.1 Spirochaetaceae bacterium | reverse complement strand
GCGCGCCGCGTACCGCCGTACAATAATCGCCCAAACGGTCATCCCTCAAATGCCAGTCCGTTTTAAGTCCGGTTTTTTTTGTTATAGGCGCGTGGGCGCTGAAACCAAGCGAAACGAATTTTTTTTTATAGGCTGCCGCACAAAAATCCTCCACTGTACCGTTACCGTCGCAGAAGGATGTGTGCGTATGTAAACATGAATAATTCATCAAACTTTCCGTTATTCGTTAGTGTCGTACATCACCAATCTATGCTGCATATCATCGTACTGTTTTTTGTTGAAACCGCAAATTGAAGTTTGTACTGTTTTTTTCTTTCCCAAAACAGTAATAGATGAGCGGGATTTTTTTATAAACCACGGACATTTAGCGCATCCTGAACCCGCGATACAAAACGCGCCGTATTTATTTTTTTCAGGACCGTTTGAACCATAAGGCACTTGATACATCTAAATAATTTTGTCTCCTAAATCTTTTGTAAATTTCGGATAAATTTTCCGGCAAAACGAATCCCGTAAACAATAGAATTGACGCGGAAACTGATGTTTCCGCGCCGGCAAGCGCTAAAAAACAACCAAACGCACACTCTTTTTGTAAGACTTGTTAGGACTAAAACCCGCGGTTATTGGGCCTGCCATCGAAGCATATTGACATTCTGGCGATTGACGCCAGGACATCGACTAATAAATCCGCGCGTTCTTAGAGCTGGGCAATTCATTCCATATCGTACAGATCCAATTTATCAAATAGTATTATACGAATGCGGGCCTTATCAAGTACCGTTGTATTCAATCGTTCACGAATTTCATTCTTTATACGCGCTTCGTTTTCCGGCTGCAATTCGGAAGCGGATTTGCCGCTAAAGTAATTCCGCACAGAGTCGCGCAGTTCATACAAGCGCGAGGTCAACTCCGTTGCCGCTGCGGTGTTATTAAGATCGTACCCGATTATAATATCAACGGAAATATTTTTCGGCGTAGGGTCCCGCGTCCGCGTAACAATAGTTCCTATCAGAGTAAACATTGAGTACTGTTTTTTTACTGCTGCGTACGAATCGGTCAAAGGAACGACGGTTTGGCTTTTTCCGCCTTTATTCATAATGTTGACCGTTAACATGGTAACGGTTACGATAAAAACAAGAGCGCCGAGTCCAATAGCTATAAATTTCAGCAGCTTAGGAAGCAGTCCGGTTGCCGGTTTTTTCCCTCCGCCTGCCGCGTCATCGTCTTTTGCCTCTTCTTCAGGATTAACATCAACTTCGTCAGACATATTATTTTCTCCCTATAAATGTGCTTCATCCAGTATGATAATGTCCACCCTGCGGTTATATGCCCTGCCTTCCGGGGTGTCATCGCTGCTTACAGGCATCGTATCGGCAAAACCGGCGACCTGAAAGCGTTTTTCAGAAATTCCCAAATCGGTTAAATAATGCAGCACATTGATCGCGCGCATCGCCGAGAGCTGCCAGTTCGATTCCCACGGACCTTCGGGATCTATAGGCGTCGAATCGGTGTGGCCTTCGATACGAAATTTTCTGCCGGCAAGATCGCTCGATGCAAGAAGCTGGCCCAGCCGTAGCAGTATATCACGTGTTGCCTCTATGTTTATGACGGCGCTGGCCGGCGCAAAAAAAGCGTCCGAGGCAAGACTTATTATAACGCCGCGTTCGTCCGATGTAACCGCCATCTTTTTGGATTTTAGCTCCGGCGCAAAAGTGCTTGTCGATCTGCGCAACGCGGTACCGAGCGATTTACCCTTGTTGGTCGCGGGCAATGAATTGATGTTATTTCCTAACTCGGCATAGCGGCCAAGCGAAAGCGTATTGCCGCCCACGTTAGCACCCATACCACGCGCCATAAAAGACACGGTAAGCTGAGCCATGGAAGACGGCTTAACCTCGTCAGGGTTGAACATAATGGCAAAAAAGCAGAGTACAAGAGTAACCATGTCCGAGTATGTTGTAAGCCACTCCTGTCCGGTCGGCCCCCCCGCGCCTTCCTTTTTTTTCTTTTTTGCCAATTTCCGCTCCTATACCGCCCTAAAACAAAAATACACGTCTTACCGCCTGATTGTTTAGCTGTTGTTCAACTGTTGCTCAACTTCTTTCCGGTCTTCCGTTGACAGGTACGCTACCAGTTTCATTCCCAGAATACGCGGGTTATCGCCCGCCTGTATGGAAAGTATCCCCTCAATGATCATTTCGCGAACCGTGGATTCCTTCGCATCGTTTGTCCTGAGCTTTGCGATAATGGGCGTCAAAAGCCAGTTTGCGATCATGGAACCGTACAGCGTTGTAATAAGGGCGACGGCCATGTTCGGGCCTACGGAAGCCTTGTCTTCAAGGTTTTTCATCATGGCTATGAGTCCGATAACCGTACCCAGCATACCAAAACCCGGCGCCAGCGCCGCCCACATATTCAGGCCGCTTATCTTTGAAGCGTGCCTGTCCTGCATCTGACTCACTTCGATTTCCAGCAGATCGCGCACAATGGCCGCGTCCGTGCCGTCTACGACAAGGCGCAGCCCTTTCTTCATAAACTCATCGTCAAGGTCTTCAAGTTCTTCCTCAAGCGCCAAAAGACCCTCGCGGCGGGCCTTGTCCGAAAAGGCCATCAGCTTGACAACGATTCCCTTTTCGCCCAAGTTTGGTACGGAAAACGTCAAACCCATGATCTTGAATATGCCGACGGCCGCTCCAATCGAGGATGAAGCCATAAAACAAAACCATGAACCCAAAACAACGATAAAAAGAGATGGCAAGTCGGCGTATGTTCCGATACCTGAACCGCCTGAGACAACGCCAAGTATCATCATGGCTAAAGCGCCGACAACACCGATAAGCGATCCTAAATCCATAAACTACCGCCTGCCTTCATTCTTCATTCTTGAAACCGCCTATACGTTTCCGGTAATCGACAATTCTGTCAATTACGATTTCAGTTTTTTCACGTACAACAACAATTTTACCGGACAACATTAACAATGTCGTGTCCGGTTTACTTTCTATAGTTTCTATTTGATGAGGATTGATATAATATTCCATTCCATCCAAACGGGTTACTTTTATCATACATACTACCTCTCGCAAAAAATATTATGTATCTTTTCTCTGCCGGGCAGACGGTATATATCAAAATCCGAATCGATGCTGATAATGCTGCGTATTCCAGTTTTTTCCGCCGCAAGCACCAGCGTAGCGTCCGCGAAATCCATCGGCATATCAGAATATTTCTGTATAAGCTGAATTATGCGGGGAATGCCGCCGTGTTCCACCTCACAAAGCACCACGCCTTTTTTTAGTATCCACTCAAAAAAATCTACCTGCGCCCCGGCATTGAAATTCAGCATATACGAAACTTCCGTAAGCACCGCAGCGGTGCTTACGAATCTGTACTGACCCTTTGACAAAAAATCTTTTATCGCCTCGTGATACTTGTCATCCCTGTCAAACAGGGCTATCAATGGGCCCGCGTCAACGAGAACGGTATTTAACAAGGATTCTTCCTTTCATAAGTTTCTTGTAATCGGCGGACAAGCGTCCGGTGCCCGACGCGATGTATTCGTCGGACGCCGAATCAGCCGCTTGCAGTTCATCTGCCTGTGCGCCGACCGGCGTCGGGGCACAGGCCGCCTTGCCTGAATCGCTGCCAAAGCGCCCGAAGTAGTCTTTGCCCAGTTCAAAAGAATCTACCTCCTCTTCCTGTTCGAAAAATTTTTCCAGAGCTGCCAGAATCACGGCGGACTTGGATAGATTTCTTGCTTTTGCAAACGAGGATATTTTTTGTTCCACATCTGCGGGCAACCTTAAACTAGTCATATTTACC
>JAITAE010000230.1 GCA_031284295.1 Spirochaetaceae bacterium | reverse complement strand
TCGACAGCTTCTTTCGCGGCGGCAACGTCGGTACAATCGAGTATCACGACCCGCTCCGCAACGGCAGCCTTTTTCACCGCGTCAAGAAACTTGCCCTTGTCGCCGGTAAATTCAACGTTCACAACCTCGCAGAACATACGCTCGCCTATGCGTATATAGTCGACCTTTTTCGCTTCTCCAAGAACTTTGTCGATACTGTCGCCAGTAACGTTGACGCCGTACAAACACTTTGAAACAAAGGTTTTTTCGTGACGGAACAGCACCGTCTCGCCGCCGAGCGAAAACTCGGCCTTTCCCGCGCCGACTGTGAATTTCTTCATCGGAGGGGCGGACGCCTCGCTCAACTTGGCAAGATCTTCCGGCTTGATGTGCGGGCACTTGTCGATGGTTGTACCGCCCTGCGCGACTTTCATCGAAAATGCCATACAGGTAGGACAACCACATTCTTTGCAGTTTGTCTTTGGCGTAAACTTAAAATAATCTAATCCTTTTAATGCCATCTTACTTCCTCCTTATACCAACGCCGCTACGAGCTTGGATACGGTCTCGATTGATTTGGGATGCTTCAGAATAACCGCGTTGGCCCCTGCCGCAATTACGGCGGAAGCCGTACAAATTTCCATATCTATGCCGCGCAGTTCCTGATTGCCCCATTCGGGGAAGTCCGCTTCGGACGCGACCGCTTCTTTGACACCCCACGCTTCCTGACCGGCGGGAGTGATGATCGGCACTTGAAGCTGCGCGTCGGACTGTGCGAGCGCCGCTGCCTTGATACGATCCATCGTGGAAACAAGGTATTCGAACCCATAGCCCGCCGCCGACTGGCCGACATTCATAACCACGTTGTCCAACGTGACGCCAGCCTGTCCGATAACAACGTTCAACTGCTTAGCAAGGTTGATGTCAACGGCAGATTCCGCGCCGATCTTGGCCTTGTACGCCAAAACCGCGCCAACAGCCACTTTTTTGTGGTTGTCTTCTTTGCAGGACATGAACAGGACATTCTTGCCTTCCAGAGCTTCGGCGCATTTGTTGAACAAATCGCCATCCTTTTCGACGTTTTTACAACCCTGTACAACAAGGGGTAGCGTAACGACATCCGAAACTTCTTTGGCGAGTTTTACACAGTCTTCTATGGACTTGTTCTCGCCATTCGGGTCGGCGCTTTCCAGCACAAGAGTGACAAAACTGGCGCCTGGCGCGGTACACGCCTTTTTTGCAAAATCCGGAATAGTTTTACATCCTTCATAGAACTTCTTTAATTCCGGCAACTCAAGGTTCGGCCCTTTGTCCGAAATCTCGATACCAACTTTTGGGGGGTGCTTGATAGGATCATCAAAGCTGTAAAGCGGCGTAACACTCTCGCCACCCAGCACCAGCGCTTTGTCCCCCGTTCCAATCGTTACTTCTTTGATAGAAGCATTGAACTTTTGCGGAACACGTTTAAACGGCATAAATTCTTCTCCTTAAAAATGCGTTTATTGCCTAACGGCTTGGTTATTCTATATAGTTTTACATATTTATCATCATTAGTCAATCAAAATTTTACGGATCGCCGCACCAAGCCGCTTCGCCTCGCTGATGGAATAAGCTTAAATACAGAACCACTCCCCAAATAAGGGTATACCCGTTTCATACTGAACGTATTGGGGAAAAAGTAGTCTGCCGTCGTATTGACTCTGTTCTATTTCTCTATATAGACTTAAAAAAGTTATATTTGTTATATCTTACAACAGTTCTGTACTGAATGACAAGGAGATCGTTACGAATGGTAGCAAAAAGTGGCTTACCGGTTGACACAAAACCGCCGGAGGGCGTAAAACCTGACGGTTCTGGCAGTTACCGGGTACTAATAGTCGATGATTCAATGTTTATTGCTAAACAGCTTGGGCAGATACTTAGCTCTGAAGGTTTTGAGATTGCCGATACTGCCGGGGACGGCGCACAGGGTCTGGAAAAATACAAAACCCTGCACCCGAATATTGATTTAGTAACTTTAGATATAACCATGCCTGTCATGGATGGCGTTTCGGCGCTTGAGAAAATTATTGAATTTGATAAAAACGCTAAGGTTATCATGGTTAGCGCGCTTGGCAAGGAAGATGTAGTAAAAAAATGCCTGCTGCTGGGCGCCAAAAGCTACATTGTCAAACCGCTTGACCGCGCAAAGGTGCTTGAGCGCATAACAACTATCCTAAAACGTTGACATGGGACGGCGGCGCGGCGCCTGCGGCGTTTTGGCGCTGTATGGTTTGTGGCCGGGCCCCTGTGGGCGGAGGCCAGAGAGAATGGTTCGTGGATGGTTTGTAAAGCGAATCTATCGGGAGCGAGGGGCGGGACCGGGGCGGTCGCCCAAAGAGTTTACGCGGAGCGTAAATTCAAGTAATAGCGTACCCAGCCGCTAAGCAGCTTACAATACAGTTTATGGCAAGCAAGTATTATGAGTATTTTATAATTGATCAAGCGTCTTTTCAAACTGAACGCGATTAGCGAAGCTAGCAGTTTGTTACGCTTTGCACTAAAAACCTACAATGGCCACAGGCTGTTAGCCTGTGGCCGCGCACTTGCCCCCGCTTATCTGTAGGGCGGGTATTTTACAGTGATTAGGAGCCGCGTATTAATAGTTCAGCGCGGTTCCTTAAGGAGTTTTGTTATGCCTGAACCGGCAAAGCTTGACGCAAAGGCGCCCAGGTTTCTTGAACTTACGATTAAAGACAGCGAGGGCAAGATTTGGACGACGGTGATTGCCCCCGCAAAAATTTTTTCGACAGGGTCGGTCGGTTACTATGCATCCGAAAAGGCGGCCAACCCGGAAAGCGGAGAACGCTACCAATGCAGCCTGAGTTTTACGCTGGTGGGTTCAAAGCCGGGAAAGTAACACGCGGCGTGTCCGCCGAGCCTTCCAAAAGAGGAATTTTCCGTCCGCCCGGCGGGCTGTTACATTAAACGACATAAGGTTTTTCCGGGATTCACCGCTAAAAATTTAACCAAAACCGCACGGACAAAAGCGTTAATTTCAATGATGACCGCGCCTCGAAGAAAAGTTTGCGACGGTGTTTGTAGACGAGCGCCGCCGCCGTCATTCGGGCGCTTTGATTCGGCGTAAAAGCCTTATCAGCGGCAGGCTCAGAAGAAGGGCGGTAACCGGAAAGACCGCGCGGTAATTCAGCATCGCCGCGGCGGAACCTATCAGCGGGCCAAGCGCCGCCCCGGTCGAGGATACCGATGTGTTCAGGCCGAACACGCGCCCCTGGTGATCGTGGTCAGTGCGCATCGCGATCAGCGCCTGCAGCGCGGGCGCTATACCGCCAAGAAACATGGACGGGACAAAGTGCATCGTGGCAAGCTGAACCAAACTCCCGGCAAAGGTCTGCGGAATTACACCCGCGCAGCCTCCCGCAAGGCATACGGCCATCATTTTCCAGTAACCTATCCTGGTACAAAATTTTCCCGATACTATTGCCCCAAGCGCCCCCGCCGCCGCGCCCAGTCCAAGTATCAACCCGGTAGAAGATCCTATGTAACGCGAACCGGCAGAAATTTCCCGCAAAAAAAGCGGCAAAATGGGGTTGGCCGTGGTGTTTGCCATCTGGAACAGAAACGAAACGGATAACAGCAGCATCACGTCAGAGTTGGACGCCGTCAGCTTTAATTCCCACAAAACCCCTTTCCGTTTGAGCTTGCCTTTGCCGCGGGCGCTATCGGAGGAGGCGGCGTGATGAGGGTCTTCCTTGACACCGCGCAGGACAATCAGCGCGGCGATAAGCAGGATGACACCCGTCCCCAGGAAGGCGGCGCGGTGTCCCCAGAAGTCGACAATAAGTCCACCGGCAAGCGGCCCCAGCGAATTCCCCACATAGATGCCGGTTTGCAGCAGGCCGAGCGACATGGTAAGGCTTGCCTGCGGTACTATGCTCACGGTGAGAACGCTTGCCGCCGCAATGGTGCCGGTAAGACAGCCCTGCAATGTACGCAGTATCATAAGCTGCCAGGGCGACTGAACAAGGGACATGATAGAAACGATAACGGAACCCCCGAACATCGCCCGCATCAGCATGGCGCGGCGGCTGTATATGTCCGCAAGCCGCCCCCACACCGGCGCAAACACGGCAAGGGCCACCGACGCGAAGGACTGAATCAGCCCCGTCCAAATTTTGAGCTGCCGCTGATCGCTTATACCTATCTCATCGGCAAGAAAGAGCGGGATAACCGGCATCGACAACGCAAATCCCATTATCGCGAGGGTTTCCGCCGCAAGTACGGCGGCGTAGTTCCATTTCCATGATTTCTTTCTCATTGCCAACCAATTATATTCAAATGAGCCTTCGCGCCGCAAGCGCACAAACAAATTTACC
>JAITAE010000089.1 GCA_031284295.1 Spirochaetaceae bacterium | reverse complement strand
TTCAAGGATATTATTATGCGTAAATATCTTGGCGCTATATGCGGCATTATGCTTTATGAATTTATACTGTACCTTATTTTTAAGCCGGGCAGTCCTTATTAAACCGATGTGCCGGGCGGCGGGTGGAAGGCGTGAGGTTCCTGGTAAAGAGCGTTATAACAACGATGCTTTTCGCCCGCTGCCATGTATTTAGGAGGTAAATATGGGTTAGCAAAATAGACAGGACAAAGAGGACGGATATGCGGTACGCGCATTAACGGCGTACAAATACGGAACGTGTTCCAACAGTATAGCCGTTGGCTATAGGAACCGCCGTGATAGAAAGTCTATATACGACAGAGTTCGTGTATAGATAACAAAGTAAGGAGTAAAATATGACTAACGATGAATTTGTATATTACCTGTTACTCAAACAGGAATGGGAAAGATTTCAAAAGAGTCTGAACGAAAAGATCAAGTCAAAGCAAGGGTTTTACGCCCGGTTTGCTGTAGGGAGGGGAGCATGAAATATACCAATAGTTTGAGAGAATCCCTTAAAAGAGATTTTGCAGAATATGCCGATTTGCCTGAGAATGAGGTGTTGGCGTATTATGAAAAAGGAAGCCGTCCCGAACTCGATTTTTCAGTCCTGATTTTTGAAAAGAACGGAAGACCGCACATTGTAACAACCCGGCATAAAGCTGTAAACATTTCTTTTTCTTTATCCAGCTGCTATGAACTTATAGATAGCTTTATAAAGGAGGTTGAAAGCTTAAAACGGCTCAAAGAATCCTCCATATCAGAATAAAGAACCCGCGGTGTTTCCCATGCCGCGGCTAGAGGACAGCCCCCGCCGCTTGACTGCAAGCGGCGGGGGCTTTTTTGTGCGGGGCGGGGCGCGGGGGCGGTATGCCGTGCAAACATACCCGCGCAACAAACTGTTAGCGGGTTAGGAAGTCCATGTTTGGCAGCACGGTTTTGGATGCGGCGGCGGCATGGTTTTCGGACTTTATTGCCTCAAACACCTCTTCGCGGTACACCTTCACGGTTTTGGGAGCGTCCACGCCGATACGCACTTGGTCGCCGCGAACCTCGATAACTGAGATGGTTATGCCGTCGCCTATAATTATCTTTTCGCTGGTTTTGCGGGTTAGGATCAGCATGGTCCCTTCTTTGCCGCGGCATTTTCGGAAAGTTCGGCCATTATGTCATGCCGGGTTTTCCAGCGGGGGTCGTTCAGAATCAGCTGCTTGCCCAAACGAGTATCGCGGTTTATCACGATGGGCCCCTGCAAGTTGGCGGTCATGGGTCCGCCGTCCGACGGTATAGTCACAATCGAAAATACAAGCGCCGCTTCCGGCGATGACAGGCCTATGTCGTCCAGTTCATCATCACTCAAATTCAGTTCATAGTCCGGCCTGAACAGAAAGGGGCTTATCATTATGAAAGCCACCGCAACACTTTCTGTAGACTGTAGCCAAAAAAAAGGCTGCCGCTCCGCATCAAGCATCACATAGTCCTTCAACGACTCAAACCCGAAAAGCCCCGCTGGAAGCAGTATCTTTTGCTTTTCACTGACATCAACAGGCCCGTAAGCCTTGGTAATCACTCTCAAATCATATCTCCATCATTTAGCGTCTGTCGCGCTTGCGCCAGAAACCCCGCGATGTATGAGCTGCTGCCGTAGCGCTACGTGCTGCTGCCGTAGCGCTACGCTCTACTTAGGCAATTAGCGAAGAAAATCCAGCAGGGTAGACGGGATTATCCTGGCCGCGGTTTGAAGCGCCGCCTTGTGCGCCATATCCAGCATATTGAACTCGACAGACGCGCTTGCAAGGTCCAGACCGGCCTCCCGGCTTAAACTTTCCGTAACGTTGGGGATTTCCATATTGATCCTTCCCCATACGGCCTCGACACGCTCGGCCCGGCTGCCAAGGTCCGCGATGCGGGTTTGTAAGTTGTCCATAGCCTGATCGACGCCTCCCAGCCCCTGACCGCCTATAAACTGCTGATCGCCGTTCAGCATGGCGTCTCTGAGGGAGATCACCACGTCAAACAACGAGCCGCCTGACACACGCGCCCCCGCCGCCCAGTTGGGCGCTCCCTGCTCCGAATTGCCGCGTATAAGCCCCAAATCCTGTAGTACAGATACTTCGCCCTCACCAGCCGCATCTTCCATGCGTATCAGGTGCGGTTCCGTGCCCTCAACCACGATACCGCGTGTTTCGGGATCTATGTAGGCCTTAACTGGCGCCGCGGAATCGTTGATTTTTGCCGCAACCGTGCGTACATTGTCCCCCATGTTTACCGGTATCTCAACGCCGTCAATGTATATTGATGTTTCGGCGGGCACGGCGTACCCGCTTGCGTCGGTTGAGGACGCCACTATCATCTTTTCCGCCCAGAACGCCTCGCCGCCGCCGATGTCAAGGCTGCTGTACGTCCTGTCGCTGATTTCCAGGCGGCGCTCCGCCCCGGCGCCGCGGTACTCCACCCGTACAGGCGCTTCCCGCCCAAGCCCGTCAACCGTACCCTCCGAAATTCTGAAAGGCATGGTAAACGCCTTATCTCCGGCAAACAGGTACTTCCCGTCCACGCCGCTCGCGTTCGCGATGGACGCCAG
Source organism: Spirochaetaceae bacterium (assembly GCA_031284295.1). Lineage (GTDB taxonomy): Bacteria > Spirochaetota > Spirochaetia > Treponematales > Breznakiellaceae > JAIRMY01. Next base: position 1,877 of record JAITAE010000089.1, on the reverse strand, counting down.
TTCCTTCAACAGTTCGTTCACCTCCACGCCCATCTTTGCCGTATCTTCCTGTGTGTAAATGCCGTTGGCGCCCTGAACGGCAAGCTCGCGCACCCGCTGCATTATGTCATTCGCCTGCCTCATATAGCCGTTGACAAATTCATAGTGTTCCCGCGCGTCAAGCGTGTTCTTTTCAAAGCGTTCAAGCCTCGTTATGAACGAATCGTACCTTACCGCGTGGGAAGCAGCCAGCGGGTCATCACGCAGTTCCCGGATTCTGCTCTGATTCGCGATTTTCGCTTGAATAGAGGAGAGCTCCTCCTCTTTCCGGCGCAGCCTGTACTGCATGTCATCATTAAACATATTTGTAGATACCCTGAACATCTCCATCCTCCGGCGTACCCCTTGAGTAAAATTACCGCAAGAAGCCCCGCTATCATTATCGGCGTAATTTGCCCCCCACCAGTGGGTTTAAAGTCCGCTACGCGGTAGCGTACCGCAAAGTCTTTAACATACGCGGGTATGTCAGTTGTTGTCCTTGCGATTAACTAGGTCATCATTCATCATTCATCACTCTTCATTCTTCATTAAAAAGGGGGGCGCTGTTTTCCATGCCGTTACCGGCACATAGCCGCCCCATCGCCGCGCCCCCCTGCGCCCGCACTTCGTTGCGGGCTACCCCCCAATCCGGGGCCCAATCAACACCGCCACCCGGTAACGGCGCGTAAAAAACACGCTTCGCGTTATGTAGTACGGACCTTGCGTTATGTGTAATCTAACTTGGAATACATGTAATCTAACTTGGAATACATGTAATCTGACTTGGAATACATGTAATCTAACTTGGAATACATGTAATCTAACTTGGAATACATGTAATCTAACTTGGAATACATGTAATCTAACTTGAGTTACGTGTAATTTGACTCGAATTACCAGTAGTCTAAGTTTGGGTATTGACAACGGGACTTACCCGTATTATAATGAGGCCATCATCTTTGAAACAAAAAGGAGTTTTTTATGGCTAATACACGAAACTATATCCCCAACGGAGACGGGCCCTTCCTCGAATTCGCAAAAAACCTCTACGCCTACGCGCTCATCAACTTCGACCGCTGGAGCGTTCCCAGCCCGCAGGCCGGTTTTGAGGCGCTTCTGACCGCTTACGAAGCTAAATTCGAGGCGGCGCGGAACCCAAACCGGGGCAAAGTGGACACGCTGAACAAAAACGAGAGCCGTGCCGCGCTGGAAAAGGCCGTCCGCGGCTACTGCAAGGCGTATCTGCTCTACAATCCCAAGGTTACCGGCGAGGACCGCGAGCGCATGGGCCTGCCGGTATACAGCCATACCCGCCACTCGGTGTCGGCGCCCCACACCAGCCCCCGGCTTTTTATCGACACCGGAACCCGCCGCCGCCTCATCATCACCTACAAAGACGAGGGAAGCGCGCATTGGGGCAAGCCATCAGGCGTTCACGGGATTGAAGTGCGCTGGGCCATACTGGATAATCCGCCCATCGACCTGAAGGAATTGATCAACTCCGCCTTTGACCCCAACCCGCGCCTGACCCTTGAATTCGAGGAACACGAGCGGGGGGAAAAAGATGTACATGTGCGGCCGTTGAGAAATCCGGCGGGAAGGGAAGAAAGTCCCCGACGGGGCATAGAAGAAGCAATTATTCCCTAGATTAGCGGCAGTTCTTCTCCGCGCGTTTTGTTAATGGGTGTGTACATACCCATTAACACTAAAAAAGTACCGTAACGCCCCCGCGGTCCTTGTCTATTGGGCCGCGGGGCAAAGAAAACGGCGTATACCGGAAAGGAAACGAAGTTTCGTCCGGTTAATAGCTGTCTTCCACTTTCTCTAGGCTTTCCATACTATCTTGAAAAAGCACGAGC
>JAITAE010000014.1 GCA_031284295.1 Spirochaetaceae bacterium | reverse complement strand
GCTCGTGCTTTTTCAAGATAGTATGGAAAGCCTAGAGAAAGTGGAAGACAGCTATTAACCGGACGAAACTTCGTTTCCTTTCCGGTATACGCCGTTTTCTTTGCCCCGCGGCCCAATAGTCAAGGACCGCGGGGGGCGTTACGGTACTTTTTTAGTGTTAATGGGTATGTACACACCCATTAACAAAACGCGCGGAGAAGAACTGCCGCTAATCTAGGGAATAATTGCTTCTTCTATGGCCCCGTCGGGGCCTTTCTTCCCTTCCCGCCGGATTTCTCAACGGCCGCACATGTACACCTTTTTCCCCCGCCCGCCGGACACGCCGTCGTGGTAGTAAACGGGAACCTCGCGGGGATTGTTAAGGCGCACCGGCACGGAAGCGGGGACGTTGACCGGACTGCGGCCGCCAGAGTAGACCGGCAGCCCCATGCGCTCGCGGTCCTCGTCGGTAACCTTGGGATTGTAGAGCAGGTACGCCTTGCAGTAGGCGCGGACGGCCTTTTCCAGCGCGGTCCGGCTCTCGTTTTTGTTCAGCGTGTCCACTTTGCCCCGGTTCGGGTTCTGCACCGCCTCGAATTTAGCTTCGTAAGCGGTCAGAAGCGCCTCAAAACCGGGCTGGGGACGCTCCAGCGGTCGAAGTGGATGAGCGCGCAGGCGTAAAGATTTTTTACGAATTCGAGAAAGAGCCCGCCGCCGCCGGGGGTATAGCAACGTGTATCAGCCATAAAAACTCCTTTTGTTTCAAAGACGATGGCCGCGTCATAACGCGGGCAAGTCCAGTTGTCAATAGTTAAACGTAGATTACCGGCAATCCAAGCCGGATTACTTGTATTCCAAGCCAGATTACTTGTATTCCAAGTTAGATTACATGTATTCCAAGTTAGATTACATGTATTCCAAGTTAGATTACATGTATTCCAAGTTAGATTACACATAACGCAAGGTCCGTACTACATAACGCAAGGTCCGTACTACATAACGCGAAGCGTGTTCTTTACGCGCCGTTACCGGGCTGGGGGTAGCGTAATAACCGCTTGCGCGGTTATTTTAGGAGTTTGCGTCGCAAGCCTGCGGCTTGCTTACCGCAAACTCCAGCCGTTGTTGATTGGGCGCATGATTTGGGGGGTAGCGTAATAACCGCTTGCGCGGTTATTTTAGGAGTTTGCGTCGCAAGCCTACGGCTTGCTTAGGCAAACTCCACGCAGCAGATAAAAGCGGTTATGGAGCGTAGGGGGGCGCGGCGAGTGGGCGGCTATGTGCCGGTAACGGTATGGAAATAGCGCCCCCCTTTAATTAATCAGCGCTTGCTTAGCTGTCGCTGATTAGCTCCGATTCTACCGGGCGGCGTATCGTGTCAAATTCAATTTTGCCGTTTTCCGCGCGGGCCAGAAGCACGGTTCCGGGCGGAACCTTTTCGGCAAGCAGCATCAGCGATAAGGGATCTTCCAGGTTGTTCTGTATGCTGCGCCGCAGAGAACGCGCGCCGTACTTTGGGTCGCGGTCCGAGTCAAGCAGCATTTTCCGCGCCTCCTGGGTTACCTGAAGCGACAGGCCGTACTCCGCCGCCAGCCGTTTCGCAAATTCCGTAAGCTGTAGATCAAGGATGCTGTCAAGCTGAATCTCATCAAGCGGCTTAAAGACAACTATATTGTCGAGCCGGTTCAGGAATTCCGGGTTGAACAGACGCCGCGCCTCGCGCCGCGCCGCCTCGTCCATATCCCTAAAATCAGGAGTCGCGCCGCCTGCCGTAAAACCTATAGCGCCCCGCGAAATTTCGGCGGCCCCCGCGTTGCTTGTGATTATTATCACCGTATTGCGGAAGCTGACCGTATGCCCAAGGTTGTCCTTCAACTCCCCTTCCTCCAGGATAGGAAGCAGCAGGTTGAACACGTCACGGTGAGCCTTTTCAATCTCATCGAACAGCACGACGCTGTAGGGGTTGCGCCGGATTCTTTCGGTAAGAACGCCGCCCTCATCGTAGCCCACATAGCCGGGCGGCGAGCCCGTAAGCCGCGCGGCGTTATGCCGTTCCATAAAGTCTGACATATCTATGCGGAAAAGCGCGTCCTCCGCGCCAAAAAGATACCCGGCAAGGCGGCGGGCAAGCAGCGTCTTGCCGACGCCGGTCGGCCCCATGAACAGGAAGGAGCCCAGCGGACGGGCCGGGTTGGAAATCCGCGCCTTTCCCCGGCGGACTGCCGCCGTGATACGGGAAACCGCCTCGTCCTGGCCTATTACGCCGTTCTTCAGTTCACATTCCATATCCAACAGCCGTTTCGAGGCCGCCCCCTCTATGCGGAATACCGGTATGCCGCATATTTCCGAGATCACCTCGCGTATTTCCGCCTCGCCAACCTCGTTAAAGCCTTCACCTGCCGCCCTTTCCCAGTCGGCGCGGGCAGAACCCAGGGCGGAACGCAGTTCCTGTGTTCTTTCACGCAGTTCCCTAATCTGGTCAAACCGCGCCGCGTTCACCATCTCCTTTGTTTCTTTGTCAAGTATCAGTATGTGCTGCTCAATACGCGAAATCTCGGCGGGACAGGGCCTAGAGCGCAGCTTCTTCAGCGCTCCCGCCTCGTCCAGCACGTCAATCGCCTTGTCCGGCATCATCCGTCCGCCTATGTAACGCGCCGCAAGACGCGCCGTGGCGCTTATAGCCTCGGCGGAGTAGGTAACGTTATGAAAGTCCGCATAGCGGGGCGCTAAACCGCGCAGTATCATCTCAGTCGTGGAAATGTCCGGCTCCTCAACAAGGATCATCTGAAAACGCCGCTCCAGAGCGCCGTCCTTTTCGATATACTTCCGGTACTCCGAAAGGGTTGTCGCCCCGATGCACTGAAATCTACCCCGCGACAGCGCCGGTTTCAGCATATTTCCCGCGTCAAGCGTGCCCGCCGCGCTCCCGGCTCCGATGATTGTATGAATTTCATCAATGAACAGCACCGTGTTGGTGTTTTGCTCCACTTCCTTGATGATGCGCTTCATCCTTTCCTCGAATTCCCCGCGATACTTTGTGCCCGCCACCACCGCGCCCATGTCAAGCAAAAGTATCTGTTTTCTGGAGAGGGAGGCCGGCGCGTCCTGGCCCGCAAGATACTGGGCCAGGCCCTCCACGATGGCGCTCTTTCCTGTACCCGGCTCGCCAACCAGAACAGGATTATTCTTCGTGCGGCGGGACAGGATACGAACCATACGCAGAATTTCTTTCTCGCGGCCTATCACCGGATCAAGCTCGCCATCCAGCGCAAGCGCCGTCAGGTTGCGGGTAAACAGGCCAAGGATCGCGTTCTGCGGCTTGAAACCCCGTCCGATACAGGCCGGGGCCTCATTCGCCACAAAGGGCTGAAAACATCCGGGCCCCTCACGCACGGGCGCATCCTCTCCGCCGCCTTTGCCGGCGCTTGCCAGTCCCTGGCTAAAGTTTGTCTGCAAAACAAGCCTCAACACGTCAGGGTCCGCGTTTTGTTCCGCAAAGAATTTATGTATGCAGGCTTCCGGCTCGTAAAAAGCGGCAAGAAGTATGTGCTCCGTGCCTATACTGACGCTGCCGAGCCGCCGGCTCTCTTCCATCGCGTTTTGCAGCAAAAGTTTTGTCCGCTTTGATGGCGGCGCGGTCGTATCCGGGAATGTCCCGTACTTAACCGGATTTTCATCCTCAAACAGCACGATACTTTCCAGCGCTTTTCTGATCTGCGCCGTATCGATCTGCAGAAATAAAAGTGCTTTAACGGCAATACTCTCGTTATCGCGCAGTATGGCAAGCAGGATATGCTCAGGCTCAAGCTGCGCCGAATAGTAATGCCGCGCTTCCTGTTGCGCGTCCACAGCCAGAATCCGCTGCGCGCGCAGTGTCAACCCTCTAAACATGATTTCATTATACCTGCCTGGAAGCCCCGCGCAACCCCCCACCGCGGCCAGCCGCTTTAAAGTCCGCTCCGCGGTAGCATGCCGCAAGCGGCTTTAAAGTCCGCAGGTACGTCAGTTGTTGTCCCTGCGATTAGCTAGGTTCACAATGATTCACTTTTCACTAATCACTGTCTTCACTCTTCACTCTTCACTCTTCACGCCTGATAAACCGGAAAGAAGAAGTATGTAGGAAGTATGAAAACACAACAAACTTACCGACATAGAATAAGGGAGGCGCAAACGCTTCGCGTTGAGCCTCCCACGATAACGGCATACCGGACACGGCTGGAGTTTGCGGTAAGCGGCGCGTAGCGCCGCGGCGCAAACTCCGGAAATAACCGGCTGGAGTTTGCGGTAAGCGGTTATTCAGGCCAGGGCATCGGCGTTTACTCTGAGAACAATGCCTCACACAGAAAATCCGAATTTAGGGCGGCGTGCATCATGCGGCGTTTGGCACTGACCCGTTTCTTTTCCATCTTCATTTTCCTCAACCGGTGTAATGCCATCTTCCGCAGAATATTCAAATTCAGCGCCCCATTCCCTGTCCGTACCCGGCACTCGTCTTCCCGAAACACAATGTCCAGCATCCAATGCAACTGGTTCTCTATCGACCAGTGCCCCCGGATGTATTTTAAGAATTCCTCCGCAGAAAAATCTCCACTTGAGATGTAAT
>JAITAE010000009.1 GCA_031284295.1 Spirochaetaceae bacterium | reverse complement strand
TGTTCCATCCAGTCCATAATAGCTTCGCCGTCGTCCACTTCGCCGATTTTGTGACTCTTGCCGGTGTAGTAAAGTATCCGCTCCGTTGTCGTAGTCTTACCGGCGTCAATATGTGCCATAATTCCAATATTACGCATCTTATCAAGCATACAATCATGCTATACCAATTCCCCTCTCCCCCACCAGTCCCGCCGGCGGGTTTATATACACAGGTAGATTCGTTGTTTTCGTGAATTTTGCTAGAAGTCTGTGGCGCAGACCCCACTGCGAATAAAATCCGCGCCTGCAAACTACGCAGCGTATAGTCTTGCACAACATACACTTACACAACATGCCCATATCCTCAACTATGAGTTTGGTTTTAATGATTTACCAGACCCCGACGCGGAGTGTTGAACTTGGCGCTATTTCCACGGCGGCGGGCGTTGGCAGCCGCCGGCCCCCGCAATGTTCGCGCGTTGCATTACCGTGAAAAAAGTTGTAATATTAACGGTAAGCCGGGACACAGTCTAAGACGCCGCGTATTTTATTCAGCTTGCTTGCGCGGTAACGAAATAACAGGTCAAAAGGGGCACGTTATTTTCGCGCGGCACTGGTTTAGGACAACTCCGGGATGGCGGTGTATGCGGCAGGCCGCGTTGCGAAAATGCTTGTATGAAAAAGTTTTTTACGGTATTGATCATAATTATAGCGCTGGGGGCGGGCGCCTTCTTTGTGGGCTGGGCGCAGCTGCCCGTGCCGCACGGCTCCTACGGCGTACTGACTTCAAAGACTCACGGCCTTTACGCCCAGGTGATAGAGGATGGGAAGCTTTTGTGGCTGTGGTACAGGCTGATACCAGCAAACACAAAAATATCCGTTTTTGACATAAAGACGCAAACTGTTTCTGTAACGGCGGAGGGCACACTGCCGCAGGGCGAAACCTACGCATCCTTTGTTGGTTTGAAGATTTCCTTTTCCTGGCGAATTTCTGGAAGCGTATCATTTTCTGTCAATCCTGAGACGCTGCCCCTGATAGTAGAACAGTCCGGCATTACGGATCAAGCGGCGCTCAACGCTTACACTACGGAACTTGGTTCGCAGCTTGTGTTATTCATCGAACAGCGCCTCGCTTACTATTGTGCGCGGCGGGATATGTTCGAACAGGTAATCTCGGACGGCGCCTATAAAAATCTTGACGGGGAGGTACGCACCGCTTTTCCCTATATAGGCAAACTTTCCTGTTCTTTGACAGTGAAACAGTTTCCTGACTACGACATTTACGAATCGGCAAAATCTTTGTACAACGATTACGCGGCCCACCAGCGCTATATCCTCAACGGTGAAATAATATCCAACGCCGCCGGACGCATAAACTCTCAATTTCGTCTGGACGAGCTTGCCAAATACGGGGAGCTTCTGACAAAGTATCCCGTGCTGCTCGATTATCTTAAACTGGTTGGGGAATAGTTGTTACAGAATTTAAGCTTCCCGTCAAATTCGGCTAAAACGCTGTTTCGCAGCCGAGAGCGGGGAACCGCAATATCTGAAACGTACATTGCCCGTGGCAGACCGCCGCTTGCCGCACGGGTCTGACCAGTCTCCACATTTTGACACGTATCGGCGCCAAGCCGGGATGTGTCCGGCCTGCAAGGTAGAGGGCTGGGGGGTTACTTAGTTGCGGTCTCCAGGATAAGCTCAACGGCGGCGCGGGAAAGTCTTAAGGTTCCAACTATATTATCAACAGTCCAGCCCTGTTTTTTCAAACGAATTACATCGTCCCTGATCTCAGGCGACAGGGATTCATTGTCTGTCCTGTTTGTATTTATAATTTTTTCCGTTAATTTAATCTGCTGCTTAACCTCACGGTACTTTTCATCCAGGCGGGTTTCCAGTTCAGCCAGCCACACGCGCGCCTTTTGAAGATTCTGCATACGGGCGTCGATGTCGCTTATCGTTTGATCGAGTTCGGAAAGTTTTTCCACCGTGTCCTGTGCTTTTGTATTTTCATTTGCGAGCGTGCCTATTGAGGATCGTATATCTTCAAGGCTTACCGTTATGCGCTGTATATCGCCGTTTAATTTTTGCGTTACCGTTTCAGATTCCTGCAAGGATTTAAGGTTTTTCTCTATTCCGTCATTTGTAGCTTCAAGAATCTGATTTTTCTTTTCGATACGCTGATACTTTTCTTCGGCTGCGGTCATTGAGTCGTCCAGTTTTCTAATTTTAATCTGCGCTTCCTGCAGCATATCGTCGGCGTTGGTTATATGCTTGAGCCTCTCTTCTACAGATTGTGATGTTTGCAACAGGCGGTTGAAATTTATTTCCATCCGTTCTATACGCCGCTGTTCCATATCAAACTGTGTCATCCTGTTGGCGAGGTACTCTTCCATGCGTTTTATTTTTTCAAATTGACTTTTCAATTCAGAGATTTCAATACCGCGCAGGTTTAGTTTTTCCATGTCGGCGTTAAGGTCTTCTATCCTGTTTTCAACATCTTTTTTTATAGCGATGGTTTTATCTATAAGTTCTGTTTTGCTGAAGAAATCACTAATTCTTTTGTCGGCCTCGTTTATCCCATTTTCAAGCGCTCTGATTTTTTCCGCCGCGGCGTTAATCATTTCCGTGCGCTGATTCATCACCTGAAACTCTGCTTCTTCTATTTTTGTACGCACGGATGTCAGACGGTCTTCGTTTTCGGCGCTTAACTCTTTGGCCCGCATACGCATGGTTTCCATCGCTGCGTCCAACTCACTTAAGTGTTCCGCGCAGGCCGTTTTGTAGGCTTCAACCTCGCCGCACGATCCGGTTACTGTGGACGCAATTTCGTTCAGGCGGTCTTCAATGTTCGCCGCGGTCCCGATCACAGCTTCTTCCGTCTCGCGTTCATGTTTTTTCAGTCTTTCGGAATTCTGTATTTCAAAACGCGATATTTCTGTTTTTAGCGTGGCATCAACGGTTTTTCGCGCATCTTCCAGGCTGCTTTGAAGCTGCGTTTCTAGTGACTTGATCGATTTTTCATACCGTTCTGTTTGTATACCTATGCTTTTTCCAAGGTCATCAAACGCGTCTTTTATATGCTTGATTTCTTCGTCAAAATTGGCGTTAAGCTGATTCTTTTTCTGTTGCAGTGTTTCGCCGCATTCGTGTTCTATCCTGCGGCATTCGGTTTCCGCGGTTTCATGCAACTCGTCGAAACGCTTGCTGAGCCCGCTTCGCCATTCATTCATCTGGTCGTTTATATTTTCGGCCCGTTTCGCTAGGTTGGCTTCTACCAATTCTTCAAAAGCCCGCAGGTTGTCGGACACCCTTTCGTATGCTTCGTTCTTTAGTCCGCCAATTTCCTTCTCCAGACTGCTAACCTTGCCCTGTATGGTTTCTATGGAACTGCTGAAATTTTCCAGTGCGGCTTCGCGGTTTTTGTTGAGATCCGCTTCAAACGCCTCAAAGTCACTTTTTATTTCATTTTTGACATCTTCCAGATGCTTGCGCAGTTCAACGTCAAGACTGTCCGCGTCGTCTGCCATATTCGCAAGCGTGTCCATCTGGGCCTGCTGTACGCGACGGTACTGTTCGATTGCCGCGTCGCTGTCGTTCATTACCTTTTCCCAAAGATTACGCTGATCAAGGGCAAGCGCGTCCAGTTCAGAAACACTCTGCCGCCATTCGGTCTTGTACTTTTGCTGTTCTTCAAAGATACGTTCATTTTCATTTTTCCATACGTCCGTCGCGGACCGGATGTTTTTTGAAACAAGTTCAATCTGTTCGTCCACAAAGCGCCCGGTGGCCTCCACCTTTTCGGCAAGAAATTGCCGCAGCTCGGCGCTTCTTTTTTCGGCATTCTGATTCAGTTCGTTTAACAGGCCGGACTCCAGTTCGTTAGAATGTTTGGCCGCGGCAGATAAAACCTTTTGCAAAGCGTTGTTAATTGTCGCCATATCTTTTTCAAGATTCTGCTTCCGCGCCGCTTCCGCCTGCTCTATCGTTTCGCGGTGTTCCGCGACGCTGTATCCGATTTCTTCCACGGTATTTTTCAGATTGGTGATTGTGGTTTGTATTGATTGTAGTATGCTGCCGGAATATTCTTTGACAGACTGTTCAGTTTCAGTGTTTATCCGGTTCTGTACCGCGTCAATCGTTTTGTCAATTTCATTTAATCTATCATTGGATACGTCTATCTTTTCGGCGACAAGCTCAACGTATGCGGACTCTGATCCGATATGCCGCAGGTTTTCTTCTACTTTTTCCGTCCACGAATCCAGTTCCCGCAGGGCGGATTCGTACTTTTGTATGCGTGTGTTAAGTTCGTTTACCGTTACAAAATTTTTATCCAGGTTTTTTATTTCAGCCTCAATATTTTGTTTCAGGGCTTCGGCTCGCCTGAAATCGCCGTCAAGAATTACGCCGTAATCACGCAAGGCCGCCGTCTTGTCGTCCGTAAACGCGGTGAATTCTTTTTTAATTTCGTCCTTAAGTTCCTTGCCGTAGGCGCGGGCCAGGTTTACACTCCGGCTGCCCTTGTCAAGATAACGGAAAAGCAATAAGACCGCCAAAACTATGCCAAGTGTAAGCAGATCACCGCCGTTAAAAAAGTTCATCCCATTTATCTTAACACATATTCCTGTAATTGACGATAGTCACGGAAAGCAAAGATGCCCGCACGTTTGCGTCCTGACAGAAAGCGGGGGCACATACAGCGCAGGGCCGGCATCATACCGGCGCTTTTTGCGCCGGTAACATCGTAAACATAGCTGTTTCCAACATAAAGTATCCGTTGCGGAGGCAGGCCCAGCGCTTCCGCAAGGCGGCGGAACGGCAGCGGATGCGGCTTTAACGCGCCAATCTCTTCGCTGGAAAGTTCGGCGTCCCACAGGCCGGAAAGCCCCAGGTGGCCGATCTTTTTGCCGAGAGGAAAGTCCGACAGTACGGCCAATTTAAGGCCGTTCTTTTTGAATGAAAGAATACATTCCTTTACGTAAGGAAAGAGCTTTATACCGGAAAACAGATTTTCCCAGGAAGCATAGATACACCGCGATATTAAAGCCTTTACCGTTTCCGTGACGGCGGCTTTTTTGCCCATCCCGAGCCCCTCCGCGCAAAGCCGTGCCTGCAAATCATAGAATGAGTCTTCAACAATGCCTGACCGCCTGATTCTGCGGCGCGCCCCGGCAAAAGCCGCAATCAGCCTGAACCTTGAGAGCGCCTTTGGAATGACGCGCAAATAAAAACGGTAGTCAGGGTAAAGTGTGCCATCCACATCAAACGCCACGGCGTCTATATTGTTCATCATAAACCTGCCCCTACTATACACCAAACGAA
>JAITAE010000004.1 GCA_031284295.1 Spirochaetaceae bacterium | reverse complement strand
CCTCCAAAAAAGATGTTCACCCATGCCAGGCATGGGTGTTTCCCGCGCCATAAGGCGCGGGAAAATAAAGAGGACGCATTGACATACCAGCTATTTGGAAGGTAGGATTCATACGTTCTAATGAGCCCCGGTTCGGCGATTTCTGACCAAAGAAAATGGCGCCGTTCCGGGGCTCCCCTCTTCATTAAACATTATAGCCACAAGCACGGCAAAATATCAAGTACTTTTGTGAAAAAAAACACGTTTTTTTGATTTTTTTTTAATTTTTTTTGAAACTGGCTCAACGCAGGGCGTTGAGCTCCGGAGTTTGGCTCAACGCAGGGCGGTGAGCTTGGGAGTTTGCTTCACAAAACAGCGTCAAGCTGTTTTGCCTGACGTTTTACCGCCTGCTTAACCCTATAAGGAAGGGGAACGCGGCTTGCTTGCCGCAAACTCCTGGCCCTTATCGTGGGAGGGGGGACGGCGGGGCGGCGGATTGGGGGGTACTGGAAGACCCGCAACGCGGGGCTGGAAGTAGGGGGGACGGACGAAAAGGCGGCTATTTGCCGCGAGCGGTATGGAAATCGTCCCCCCTTCATATTAAGAATCATTGTGAACCTAGCTAATTGCGGGGACAACAACTGACATACCCGCGGACTTTAAACCCGCTGGCGGGCCGCGTAGCACGATGGCGGGATCAACGCCGGCGGCGCTGCGTACCGGGATGATGTCGCTTGGGCAGCTTGTTCTCATGCCATAACTCCTTTTCTGTTGTGATATTTCAGTATACCTCCGGGCGGAGGTTTTGCCATGATGCTGAACAGGCTCTGAGGCATTGACACAGTCCTGCTATTTCATTAGTCTAAACTAAGTGCCCTTGTAGCTCAGTCGGTAGAGCATATCCATGGTAAGGATAAGGTCAACGGTTCGATTCCGTTCGAGGGCTATGAGCGTTTGGCTCGTTTTGGAGGAAGTATGGCGTCTAAAAAGACAGTAGTGGAACTTGTCGCCCTACAGTGTGGCGAATGCAAGCGGAAAAATTATACGACACAGAAAAATAGAAGGAATTCCCAGGAAAAGCTGGAGTTAAAAAAGTATTGTCCGTTTGACCGCAAGCATACACTGCACAAAGAAACAAAGATAAAGTAGTAACTATTCGTTTGCCAAAGTGGTTTATTTAAGGCGTATAGCTCAGCTGGTAGAGCAGCGGTCTCCAAAACCGCAGGTCGTGGGTTCGAAACCTACTGCGCCTGTTATAGATTTTTGTTTTACGCAGGTGCGCGGTAGGTTTCGAACGGTTCAGCCCGCCGACCCAAGGGAGGAAAAGGGCCACGGACGGCCCGACAGGGCTGAACCGCGGCCTGGAATGAGGCGTCATGGATGACGCCGAATGAAAGGGAAACCTACTGCGCCTGTTATAGATTTTTGTTTTACGCAGGTGCGCGGTAGGTTTCGAACGGTTCAGCCCGCCGACCCAAGGGAGGTGGGAGCCGGTGTTGACGGGGATGGGTACAGTGGGAGAGTTCCCCCGCAAGGGCATAATAGTGCCTTACGTTTTCCAAGCGTATTTGCGGAAAGACGCTTGCCTAAAGACTTGAATGCCTTGCGTATTTTTTGTATGATTGGAATTCTGCGAGGTTTTAATGCGTAAAATTGTTAAATTTATAAATGAGTCGTATGCCGAGCTGAAAAAAGTTATATGGCCCAGCAGGGATGATGTTATCAGTTCGGTAAAGGTAGTGGTTTTTTCGACTATTATTATTGCTGTAGTGCTGGGTCTGGTGGATGTGTTGTTGCTGCTGGGCATTCAGGCAATATTTTAAGGTGAGGTTTATGGCGGCAGGCTGGTATGTTCTCCATGTCTATTCGGGATATGAACAGCGGATCGAAAAAACTATTCGTTTGATGCTTGAAGCGGGTGAATTGAACAAGGAAATTGTCCGTGATGTCAAAATTCCGACTGAGGATGTTACCGAGGTTAAGGACGGTAAGAAACGGGTAATAACAAAAAAATTCTATCCCGGTTATATGTTGATAGAACTGGATTTGCCCGATGACGACTGGAAGAAGACAAATTCCGCGATCAGGGGGATCCAGGGAGTCACTGGTTTTGTTTGTACACCGGCAAACAGAAAGCCCCAACCTCTCAGCCCGGACGAGGCGCGTGCAATCCTGCAGAAGGCCGGCGAAATCAAGGGAGAAAAGCCGGCGCGTACGCGGCAGACATTTAACGCGGGTGAACAGGTAAAGATAACGGGCGGTCCGTTCGAGTCTTTTACCGGTACCATCGAAGAAGTAAACACGGAAAAGAACAGGCTAAAGGTCATGGTTGGCATCTTCGGACGGAATACGCCCGTGGATGTAGACCTTATGCAGGTTGAGAAAGTATAAGGCCGCCGTTTAGTGCGGCTTTTGCTGTAGGAGAGGAAGATTCCTCGTTAATACTACAAGGAGATGCAATGGCAAAGAAAAAAATTACGGCGCAGATCAAGCTACAGTGCCCGGCGGGTAAGGCTACACCGGCGCCGCCTGTAGGCCCGGCTCTTGGCCCTCATGGGGTAAGCGCCCCTCAGTTCGTCCAGCAGTTCAACGACAGGACGAAAAACATGGAACCCGGTCTTGTGATACCGGCCGTGATAACGGTTTATCAGGATAAATCGTTTACGTTTATCCTTAAAACGCCGCCGGCAGCCGTGTTGATAAAAAAAGCGTCCGGTATCGAGAAAGGTTCCGCCGAATCGCACAAGATCAAGGTTGGCAAAATATCCAAATCAAAAATCGAAGAGATTGCCAAGCTCAAGATGCCGGATATTTCCGCGGTGGATATGCCTGGCGCGATTAAGATAATCGCCGGTACGGCGCGTTCCATGGGTGTAGAGGTGGAAAAATGAAACATGGAAAAAAATACCGCGAAGCCGTAAAAAAATACGATACATTCGCTGTTCTTGACATGAAACAGGCTGTTGAAACGGTGAAATCGCTTAGTTTTGCCAAATTTGACGAGACAATTGATATTTCCGTAAAATTGAACCTTAAAAAAAGTCAGACGGTACGCGATACCATGACTCTTCCCAACCAGTTCCGTAGCGAAAAGCGTGTGCTGGTCTTCTGCAAGGCCGAAAAAGAAAACGAGGCAAAGGAAGCGGGCGCGGCTTTTGTGGGCGGAGACGATCTTATCGAAAAAATTAAAGGCGGGTGGCTAGATTTTGACATAGCGGTCGCCACGCCCGACATGATGAAAGATGTTGGTAAGCTGGGTATGGTACTGGGACGCCGCGGCTTGATGCCGAATCCCAAGACCGGCACGGTAACTTTCGACCTGAAGGGCGCCATTTCCGAGTTGAAGAAGGGGCGGGTGGAATTTCGGGCGGACAAAACTGGTGTGATACACCTTGCCATCGGCAAGGTGTCGATGGATGCGGACAAAATCGCCGAAAACGCAAAGACGGTGGTGGGCGAGATTAAACGCAAGAAGCCGGCTGAGGCAAAAGGTGATTTTATTCAGAGTATATCGCTAGCTTCGACGATGGGCCCCGGCGTTTGGACGTCTATCGGAAACGATTAAATTGTATAGGAGCGGTTTATGGCAATAACGGGAAAAAAGATACAGGAATATAAAACAAAGGCTATAGCGGAGATAAAGGGAATCTTGCAGGGCGGTGAGGCCGCCGCCCAGGACTTTATTTTTACGGAGTACAGGGGTCTGACCGTCGCGCAGATAACGGAACTGCGGAAGCAGCTTAGGGCCAGGAATGTGGTTTACAAGGTAGTAAAGAATAACTTTGCCCGTATCGCGTTTGAGGAACTTTCCATGCCCGGTGTTTCGCCGTACCTTATGGGGCCCACGGCGATAGCGGCCACTCCGAAAGACCCAAACGAGGTTGCAAAGGTGTTGTTTGATTTTTCAAAGGATGTACCGGCGCTTACGGTGAAGGGTGGTTTTATTGGGGGTAGCGTCTACGACGCAAAGCAGATAGAGACTTTCTCGAAGCTACCCGGCAGGCTGGAGCTTATCTCCATGCTGATGTCCGTTATGAACGGTCCGGCGCGTAATCTCGCGGCAGCCCTTAACGACATCCCGGCAAGGTTGGTACGCACGGTCAAAGCCGTCGCGGACCAGAAAGCGGGGGTCGCATAAACGCGCGAGGCGCGTTTATGCGTGGGGTTTAGCTTTTCGAAAACCCTTGTAGTAAACTATGTAGGCCGGGCTTGTGAAAACTGGCGGCCTGCTTGGTATAAAGCCATCCTGAGTTTTTGGCGCGGGGTGGTCAACCTGTCAGGCTTCGTGGCTGCGTCCTGTCAGGGGTATATATGCCGTTGCGGCTGAATTGGTTTGACCGGGCGGCGGCGGGAGACTGTTCTTCCGTTAAA
>JAITAE010000192.1 GCA_031284295.1 Spirochaetaceae bacterium | reverse complement strand
GGAAACTTCAGTTTCCGAACAGCTTCCATTAAAAAACACAGTTTTGTAGGGCTTTTAGTCTGAAAAACTGCAAGACTGTGAGATAACCAACCGGGTTATCGAACAAGTCTAGTATTTTTCTATGATAGAAGCTCTCAATTTTTTTTGTTTTTTTATTCATTGGTATTCATATCCCCTATCAAACTTAAAAGTATCCATAATTTTTTTAATATCATCAGAATATTTTCGATATTCATTGGTTTTTACAGAAATATTGATTTGTACTATGTTGGCTTTTCCAATTACAAATTTTGAAATACCGGTTACAATTCCGACCCCTAAAACCTCACTTATGACTTTTATAATGAGCCGCCGCGCGGTATCTTAAGCGTTGTATTAGTTTGAACGGAGGCTCGTTCTGTAAGGAAATTTATAATATCGTCTGGTTTAATACCAAATCTCTGTAGGCGTTGCATTACTTGAGCCGCGGCAAGCCGCGGGGTATTAAACCAGATATTGCAGAATAACCGGGACACAACTGACATACCCGCATATTTAAAGCGGCTGACGGTATACTACCGCGTAGCGGACTTTAAACCCTCTGGCGGGCCGCGTAGCGGACTTTAAACCCGCTGGCGGGCTGCGTAGCGGACTTTAAACCCATTGGCGGGCTGGCGGGGCTACTGCGTAAAGTATATTATCAGCTCGGCGAAAATCACATTGAGCGCTATACCGGCGGCAAGAACAAGCCACGCCGATATTTCAAAAAGTATGGCTTTCCTGTTGTATATACGGGAAATAACTTTCGGCCTGCCCGGAAGCAGGCCGAAAGGGATGAGCGGGTTCACCGGGTGTTCCGCAAGCGCTTCGCCGTCCATGCTTTCGTTTAAAAAGCCCGCTATGTACCAGGACTCATTTCTTTCGGGTTTGACGGCGGGAAGCAGGCGCGGGATTTTTAAATTGTCAGGCGGGATGCCAAGCTCACGACATTCGTACACGGCTCCGCTTTTTGGGAAATTGAGTGAACCGGCATACTTTAGCGGGAACAGCGCTATATCGCGGAAAACACGGTACAGGCAGGTTTGCAGCCATAATTGACGGTAGGCAAGTGTGAATACAAGACCCGGCGGCAGGAGCGTAAACAGCGGGCCAAAGATGGCGATTATCGCGGACAGAACGGTAACCCTGTAGACAGGACGCGCATAAAAAAGCTGCGCTATACCTATCAGCGAAAAAATTCCGCCAACGAGGGAGTACGGGGTTACCGGGTTCCAGTATTCGGCGTTATATTTGCCGGCGCGCAGCACGCCCGCGCTGAGCATACGTTCCGAACATTCATAAAATATGACCAGCAGCGGCAGACCTTTTGACGACGTAAACGTTTGCCGTCCGTTCACGACCTTGAGCGCGCCGCCGATGAAGACCTTTGCCCCCGCTGTCAATGACGCGATTCTGTTCCAGTTAAAACGGTGCGGCGCCGGCGCGTTGACATCAAAATCATTTTCATCAAAGGATGATTTTTCGCCAGCGCCGTTTCCGCGCTTGTGCCCGCCCAGCGGCAGCATATATGTCTGCGCGTTTTTCAGAAAAACCGGCGCCGTCAGGTTATCTGTTTTTATCCATAATGTGTTGTTTTCCGTAATGGATTCAAAACTCCCGATGAGGTGGTACTCGCCATCTATGCTTTGCCTAAGCATACTATAATCAAGCAGCGGCATCCGGCTTAAATGTATGAAGCGCTCGCGAAAAGTGCGCCAGTTATGGCGGCGGATAAAAATCCCGGCAAGCGGGACAAGCGCGTACCAGAAAACGGCGACAATCATTATAATTACTAGCCATTCAAGGTTACTCAGTTTATAATTCCTCCATAATGCAAACACATGAAAAAATAGTTGTCGGCGATTTGGAAGCCAACTGCTGGATAGTTCCGCTGGACGATCCGCGTTCCGGCGGTCTAAGCCCGGCTGCCTTAATAGATCCGGGCGCCGACGCGTCCGAAATCATCGCTTGTTTGGATCGACGCGGCCTCTACCCAAAGTGTATTTTACTAACCCACGGACATTTTGACCATATCGCGGCGCTGCCGGACATTTACAGTTACTATTCCGGCAAGGATCAAAAGCCACTGGTCGCGATAGGACGCGGAGACCTCATGTACATCGGGAGCGAATCACTTGCGGCGCACAGGGAGTCTTTTGCGATGGCAGGCGGCAACCCGTACTATATCGACCAGCTTTGGCAGCCCATGCCGGAAGCGGACCGCGTTTTGGACGAAGGCGACACGATAGAAATATTCTCCGTACTCCATCTGCCGGGCCATACCCAGGGTTCAGTCGCGTTTTTTGACGGTGAAAACAGGCGCCTTTACACGGGCGATACGCTGTTCCGGGCGGGAATCGGGCGTACCGATCTGCCGGGCGGCGATTGGGGCGCAATACAAAAAAGCTTAGGCCGTCTTTTCAAAATGGACGGGAATATAAAGGTATACCCGGGACACGGGGACTCGACAAGCATAGCGCAGGAAGCGGGGCTTTACTGAGGGCCCCGCCAAAAACCCAAGCCGAGCCCCGCTAATTTCTCTTGTCTATGGTAAACTTTGCCTCAGGACGCGGTGGGGCCACCCACTATACTTTGAACCGTCGATTGCGTTATATTTTATGTGTGGCAGACAAAAAGTACCCTTTTAAACTCAAACAGAAAGTGGTTTATCCGAGTCAGGGCGTTGGCGTCATCAATTCCATAATTGAACGGGACCTTCACGGTGAAAAAGTACCGTACTTTGTAATTTACCTTGAGGTAACGGATATGACGATCCTGACGCCGGTGGACAAGGCGGAAGAACTAGGTATACGCGCCATCGTTCCAGTGGAAGAAGCCCAGAAAGCGCTCGAATTTATCGGGGAAGCGTTTGAACCCATCCCTTCGGACTGGAAACTGCGCTACCAGATGAACATGGATCTGCTGAAAAAAGGCACCATTATGGATATCGCATCCATCGTGCGATCGCTTTACCATAGGAGCAAGGTAAAGGAACTCCCCATAATGGAGCGTAAACTATACGATTCCGCAAAAAAATTGTTCGAGGACGAACTGGCTTTTGCGTTGAAAAAAACTAAAGAAGAAACGGAAATTTTGATTCACAACCGGCTTGAGAACAAGTAAGCGGCCTGTATGGGTACGAGCATTGCCGCCGTAATCACCGCGGCGGGCTCTTCCACACGGATGGGCGGGATAAAGAAAGAATATCTTGTTCTTCCGGAAATTCCAGATACAGTTGGCACGGCGCGTGAGCCGGACGGCGAGGCTTTGACCGTGCTTGGCGCGGCGGTGAGCGTCTTTGCGTCAGTTGACCGTATAGGGCCGATCATAATCACCGTGCCTCCCAACGCCGACAATGGCGAGTATGCCGCCCGCCGCGCGCTGCCGCAACGGCTGTTGCGGCAGGAAGTTCCCGCGATATTTTTTGTGCCTGGCGGCGCTTCCAGGCGTGTTTCCGTACATCACGCCCTGTCTACCCTTGCCGGGTTTAAGCCTGATTATGTCTTGATCCATGACGGCGCGCGTCCCTGGATACGGCCCGAGCTGGTTGATCGCGTAATTGACGCGGTCATACGGTACGACGCCGTGCTGCCCGCCATGCCGCCATCGGAAACCCCGAAAGAGCTTGAGGGGGGCTTTGTCAAACGGCATCTGAACCGCGCGTCCGTGGTTATGGCCCAGACGCCGCAAGCCTTCGCGTTTAAGCCCCTGCTTGCCGCCCACGAGAAGGCCGCTCAACGTGAACTGGCCGAATCCGTTGAATATACGGACGACGCCCAAATTTGGGGAGAATTTGTCGGCCCGGTCGCCGTTATCGGTGGCGACAAGGATAACCGCAAAATCACCTTTCCTTACGACATACTGCTTTAGGTTTGAATATCCACAACAGGCTGCTAGCAGCCAATAAATCGCGGCAGCGGGCGAAAGATGTGAGTTGTTTCTTGGTAAAGAGCGTTATAAAGTATGATCAGTAAATGAATTATAGTGAAAAGAAACAAGAGAGCAACGTCTTTCACTCACCTCCCACCATTTCTATGAGGCTAAAATGAGCCCCACAAAGGGGCCGTAATTGTGGATCCTCGTAATTTAGGGAAAAATGAATAATTTCGGCAGGCTGGAATTTTTTACCCGTATACTCAATCGATCATGAAAGATACAGTTTGGCACACTTGATTCTTTCGTCATATACCTTATAATTTCTATATATATACTAATACTAAAGGAAATTTTGATAAGACGATGATACGGCTTGAAAAAATAACCAAAACCTATCAGACGGCTACCGGGCCGTTACAGGCGCTTAACTCAATAGATGTCCACATCCAAAAAGGCGTTATTTTTGGATTCATCGGATTTTCAGGAGCCGGCAAATCTACCTTGTTGCGAAGTATTAACCTGTTGGAACGCCCGGATAGTGGAAGTGTTTTTATTGATAACGAAGACATTGCCAAGCTGCCCAAAAAAGAGCTTTTACAACGAAGGGAAAAAATAGGCATGATTTTTCAACATTATAATCTCCTGCTGAACAGTACCGTATATAAAAATGTCGCTTTTCCGTTGGAAATAATGCGTATCAAAAAGCCCGAAATAGAGAAGAGGGTTATGAAAAGTCTTGAAATAGTTGATTTGCCGGAAAAAACGGACGATTATCCGGCAAAGTTGAGTGGTGGACAGAAACAACGGGTTGCGATTGCCCGCGCCATTACCACAGAGCCGAAAATTCTTTTGTGTGACGAGGTTACTTCCGCACTCGATCCTCAAACAACGGGAACTATTTTGGACTACTTAAAAAAGGTAAACAAGGAACTTGGTATTACCATTGTTTTGGTAACCCACGAAATGGAGGTAGCCCGCACGGTTTGTGACTATGTTGGGGTGTTGGAGAATGGATATTTAGTTGAAACGTTGAATATGACTGAAAATGCGGTTAATACACCGCAGTCGAAAATAGGACGATTCCTGTTTGGTAACGGCGAAGGAATTTAAATATTGGGCTTGTTCAAGCACCTTATTGGTTCTCTCACAAGTCGCAGCAAATGCTATGTAAAATGCGGCGTCATTTTGCCGTTTTTAAGCGGAAGTTGTTCAAAAACTTCAGTTTTTGAACAACGTTATTTTTTATGAGAGGATTTCATTAGACTTGTTCGATAACCCGGTTGGTTGTCTCACAGTCTTGCAGTTTTTCAGGCTAAGAGCCTGCGAACCGCAGGTTCGACAAAACTGCGTTTTAATGGAAGTTGGCGCGGAAACTGAAGTTTCCAAACAACTCTAATATAACAGAGGTGTCGTTATGCAAAAAATAATTGAACTGTTTCCGCAAATCGGAACCGCGTTGGGACAGACATTTGTCATGATGTTTTTTACCCTTACTATCGCCGCATTGTTTGGTATTCCATTGGGAACATACCTGTATCTTATCCGTCCTGGATCTATTATGGAAAAACCAAAAATTTATCTTGTTCTTGATATTATTGTTAATATTGTTCGTTCCTTTCCCTTTCTGATATTATTGGTTGCCATAATACCTTTAACCCGCCTGATTGTTGGGTCGTCAATAGGAACGGCGGCTGTTATTGTGCCGCTTTCCATTTGCGCGATACCTGATTTCGCACGACTTACCGAGCAGACATTGCTGGAGATTCCTCACGGCGTTGTTGAAATGGCAGAGGCGGCAGGCGCAAACACCCTGCAAATAATATGGAAAGTGCTTTATAAAGAAGCGCGTTCCGGCCTTGTAAACAACGCAACCATGATAAGCGTCAGTTTTTTCTCATACTCAACGGTAGCTGGTCTCGTCGGTGGAGGCGGCATCGGCGATTTTGCGATTAAATACGGATACTACCGTTATCGTCCGTCAATTATGCTTTTTACAGTTATTCTGATTATTATTATTGTTCAGATTATTCAAACTGCCGGGCGCATTATATCGCATAAAATTGATAAAAGGAACTAATATGGGGAAATGTTATATTGATGCCGTTGAAGAATTGGCAGGGTATTACACTATTTTACAAAATTATTTGATGCTAGCCTATCAAGCAAATCAAACATTAGTTTATTATTTGTTTTTATATGCTTGTGTTGTTTTCTGATTTTCTCTCCGCTTTGAACAAACATCCCTTTTTCTCCGCCCTTTTCCAGTTCCCGCGCAAAATAATAAGCCATTTGGTAGGTCAATTCCAGATGAAACTGAAAGGCATATACCTTGTTCCCATAAATAAAACCATGATGGGCACAGGCATCGTTTGAAGCAACCAGCAGGGCGTTTTCCGGTAAAACACTAAACGTATCGGAGTGCCATTGAAATATAACCGCATTTTTACCAAATACAGACAATACCGGGTGTTCCTGCGCGGTTTTATTGAAATTGACTATTCTCCAGCCGGCTTCTAGTTCCGTGTTTCCGGTTACCTTGCCGCCCAGCGCAACCGCAAGCAACTGACCGCCAAGGCAAAAACCGATAGCTATTTTCCCGGCATCCACCGTTTTCTTTATAAAAACTTTTTCTTCGGCAAGCCACGGAAATTTGTATTCTTCATATACATTCATCGTACCGCCCATGATAAAGAGAATATCGAAATCAAGGGAAGAGGGAAGTTTCCCGCCCTTTGTCAATAAAACAGTATCAAGCGAATGGTTATTTCTGATGGCCCATTCGATAATACTTCCCGCGTCATCATAGTCATCATGCTGTAATGCAAGAAGTTTCATTGCGGACCTCGCGGCAGATATAAATGAACACCATATATCCCGATTATACCATTCATAGTATAAGCTGCCAATAACTGACATCTACCCACTTGTCGAATTTAAATCCAGCTTCTTTCAAATGGCCTATGTCCTTAAAGCCGAATTTACGGTGTAGCGCCTCACTTGCCTCATTGCCGCGTTCCATGAGCGCGACGACGGAATGTTTACCCATTTTTCGGGCCTCATCAAGCAGGGCGGCCATCAGCCGGCTTCCCGAGTCATTTCCTGTTAAACCGTGTTTTATATAGATCGAATCTTCAACCGCAAAGCGGTACGCGCTCCTGGCAACGTAATGGTGAAGGTAGGCAAAACCTGTAACCCCGTTGTCTTCCTCACTGACCAGCCACGGAAAATTTTTTGTAATCCCGGCAATACGATTTTCCATTTCTAAACAGGTAATGTCCTCTTCTTCCGGCGTGATACAGGTATTGCGGACATAGTAGTTGTAAATATCACAAACTGCCGGGGCATCGGCAAGTCTGACGCGCCTTATCATTGCATTCTCTTATAACTTAATTATGGTAACCGTCAACTTTTGATTATGGCGGCTACATACAAAAACTGTAGAACAAGTCATTTAAATCCAAGTCCATGGCCTGTAACTATATCCCGGGTTACATCTTGTTCTGGAAATGCCCCCGGTTTACTTAGATCATCCAGTAAGCGTTTTAACATTTTGTCTGTAACCGATGGCATTATATAAATATGCGAATAATTACGGGACTGTCCATTCACATATAAGTCCTCCCCTGACAAGGAGTACTTAAATACAATATCAGGATTGGCCTGCTTAAATCGAACCGTAAGTGAATTTGCTGAATGTTCAATCCATATATCTATCCCGATCTGTGCTTTGAGTCTTTCTAAGTCGTTAACAAATTTTTTTGCCTTTTTAAGATCGGTCGAAATTCGGCTCACCAATTTTTCAACCGAATTTCTTGCTATAAAATCCCACAATATTAAAGCAGATAAACCATTTCGAGAACCAGAAAAAGTCGTATCAGAAGCGCCAATATACGCGGGATTATCAACCGGCAGTAATTGGTACTTCACTTTCGACATAAAAATACCGCACGGCCAAGGAGCGCCTATCCATTTGTGCCCACTCATAGTTAGGGAATGGACATCAGGAAGGCTGAAATCAAAATTAGGAATATTAATACCACGTTTTTTTAGAAATGGAGCATAAGCGGCTCCTAAAGCTCCGTCCACATGAATCCAGAATCCGTTGCGAGTATCAAATTTCCCGGGTGCGTATTCGACTTTTCTTTCGTATAGTTCGTTTTTTTTCAAAATCGGAATAATAGCCGAAATGATTTTTTCGACATCGTCATAGGCGCCTTTAAATGTTGTCCCAAAATTCAAATTTAACAAAATAGGATAACCCTTTTCCGCAAAAAACTTAACCAGTTTGATTAATGCTGGAATAAACAAAATTCCGTTATCATCTGAGGGGACTTCAGTTGGCCACTTATTATCAGCGATATATTGCTGTGAATAGTTTGACGGGTAATCGTCAGGATAATTCAAGGGACATTTGTACTCCTTGTTACTTGCCTCTTCAAAAAATGTCGCAATTTCCAAAATACGCATATTTTTAATTATCGAATAATGCGTATCCAAAGAATAAAAGCAGATAGGAGTGTAGGCGTTCTCGTTATTCTTATGTACTTTTGGTTTAAGTATTTTATATCGCGGCGTAGCGGATAGTTTCATTCCATCTTCACTGGCTTTTATTTTTCGTTCTTTTACCGCCTCATCTACAACCAATGTTTTACCCTGCAAGTAATCCCGTGCATTCCACAAACCATAAAGATTCCCTTCCGAACTTCCCATTGAAAGTACATAGCCCCAGTAGCTTTCCCGCCAATCTGCCGAAAATGTGGAATCCTTTTCATAAGGCCAGCGTGCATGCCATAATGAAGCAAAGTAATCAAGAACCGCACGTTCTACAAATTTACTGTTTACCGTAAAATTTCCCGATTGGAAGGGATCCCCTATGTTATTTACATGGTACTTCAGATATTCTGAAAGGTCCGGTTTGAAATCAAATTGTTGATTTGCCTGGTAACCCAGAAAGTTTGTTTTTTGCCGGCTTTCATATGCAAGGATCTGTTGTAATGCCCTCTCTATCTGCTTTTCTGGCAACCCCTCAGATGTTAAAATCAGATCTTCAGCGTTTATTCCTTCGACATTAGAATAATGAAACGGCGTTGAAGGCTTTGTCCCCGGATAATTTTTTCCATCGTAACCCATAATAAGTTTTCTCCTTATATTGTGGAAATCAATTCGCTTTCACGAATTTTCCAGATACCGGTCGCGTTCCCAGTCACTCACTATGGTATTGTGAACGTTAACATCAAAATTGATAAGTTCACTGAATATATAGACAAATTCCCTGCCGAAATATTCAACGGCTTTTTCACTTTTTTCAAAAAGCGCCGCCGCCTGCGCAAGGGAGCGGGGCATTTTTTCAAGTTTGTCGTTGTAATAGCCATTGCCTTCAAGAATTTCAGCAGGCAGCAGTTTGTTTTCCAGTCCATAAAGGCCGGAAGCAAGAGAAGCGGCAATCAAAAAGTAGGGATTCGCGTCGGCGGAACCGGTGCGTTGCTCAATACGGGTTGCCGGTCCTTTTCCAACTAGCCGCGTCGAAGCCGTCCGGTTGTCATATCCCAAGCCAATCCGTGTCGGTGCAAAAGACATATCGGAGAGCCTTTTGTACGAATTCACCGTTGGAGCGGCTAACGCCATGAATTCGCCTGTTCCGCTCAAAATGCCGGCTGCGTACCGCAGCAACAATTCGCGGCTTTCGTTAAAGGCGTTTTTGCCGTCAGCCGTCCATAGACTCTGGTGCAGGTGATAGCCGCTCCCGGAAACACCGTTAAAGGGAAAAGCCATGAATGTAGCGTACAGGCCTTTTTTCCGGGCGATTTCTTTGACGGCATTTTTGGCGATTACCGCATTGTCGGCATTGGTCAAAGCGTCACTGTACTGCAAAATCAATTCCATCTGGCCGGGCCCATATTCGGTGTGTAT
>JAITAE010000134.1 GCA_031284295.1 Spirochaetaceae bacterium | reverse complement strand
CCCTAGCTTATATTCCCAGAAGTTTGCTGTAAGCGTCCAGCGCGTCATCGCCGGAATTGCCGGAAAGAACTTTTTTTGTCAGAATTTTGCCGAGCTGTACGCCTTCCTGGTCAAAGCTGTTCAAATTCCAGATAAAGCCTTGAAACATAACCTTGTTTTCAAAGTGAGCGAGCAGAGCGCCCAAGGCTTTCGGGGTCAGGCGCTTGCCGTATATCAGGCTGGAAGGCCGCCCGCCCGGAAACTGTTTGTTAGGGTTGGCGTCATCCTGCCCTTTGGCAAACGCGACTATCTGGGCGGCTAGGTTAGCCTTTAGCTTTGTCATGCTGGTGGAGCCCTCAACCACAACATCGTCGTCAAGCTGGCTGTCGTTAAAACCTATGAACTGGAGCGGCACGATGTCCGTCCCCTGGTGAAGAAGCTGGTAAAACGAATGCTGCCCGTTGGTACCGGGCTCGCCGAAAACCACAGGCCCCGCCGGGCAGGAAACCGGTTCGCCTGAGCGGTTTACGCGCTTACCGTTGGATTCCATGTCCAACTGCTGCAGATGCGCCGGAAAACGGGACAGCGCCTGACTGTAAGGCAGCACCGCCGTGTACGGCAGCCCCAGAAAGCTGCGCTCCCAAACACCGATAAGCGCGTCAAGCATGGCGGCGTTTTTGCGGACATCCGGTTCAAGGGCGTTTCTGTCCGCCTCGTGCGCGCCGCTCAGAAATTCCTTGAATACGGCGGGTCCAAAGGCAAGCGAAAGCACCACGCCGCCAACGCCGGAACTGGACGAATAACGCCCGCCGATAAAATCATCAATATAAAATGAATCCAGATAAGCGCCGTTATGGGCAAGAGGGCTTGTTTCGCTCGTTACCGCGACAAAGTGCCTGCTCGCGTCCAGTCCCGCCTTTTTGAGCTTATCCTTGACAAAAAGTTCGTTTGTCAAAGTTTCTTGGGTAGTGCCGCTCTTTGAAACGAGTATAAACAGCGTTTCGTCAAGCGGAACGGAGCTTAGAACAGCCGCCGCGTCGTCCGGGTCAACATTGGAGATAAACTTTGCCTTTATGTTGGGCCTCACTCCCTCTTTCAGCGCCCAATTTTCAAGCGCGATGTACAGGGCGCGCGGCCCCAAATCGGAACCGCCTATCCCAATCTGCGCGGCATAGCTGAATTTCTTCCCGCTTGCGCCTTTTACCTTGCCGCCGCGGACATCCTCCGCAAACGCTGAAAACCGCTCAAGCTCTTTTTTATAAAACTCCCCTATGTTCTTACCATCCGATACAACATCTTTCCCAAGCTGCCCGCGCAAAAGCTGATGCAGAACCTTCCGCTTCTCACCCGTATTCATAACTTCGCCGTCAAGCAGGGCCCTGTACTTCGCCGTCAGCTCCTGTTCACCGGCCAGTTCCCGCAGCAGCGCGACAATGTCATCATCAACCTTTTTCGCCGCCCAGTTGTAAACAAGGGTATCCGCTATGGGGACGGAACAGGCCGCCACACGCGCCGCGTCGAGCTTCCGCCTGAAATCAAAACCGCGGTACGCGTTTGCGGCCTCCGTGAGCCGCCGGAAAACGGCCGTCTTATCCAAATTATTGTAACGCATCATGCCTCCAGATTAGGAATATTTTCTTTCATGACAGCCATAAAGTCTTCGCCGCTAATGCCTTCGCGCAGACAGACAAAAACCGTATTATCCTGTCCCGCGATAGTCCCCAAAACATCGTTCAACGCAAGATTATCAACGGCGAGGGCAACGGAATTGGAATGGCCCGAATATGTCTTTATCACAACCATATTGCCCGACCACTCGATGGATATGTAACCCCGCAAAAAATCCTGTATGTGATTCCACCTGGCCTCGCTCTGTTCCGTTTCATCAGGGAAGTAGTATTTGTACCCGTCCTCAAAATTAGGACGCTTGCATACGCCCAGCGATTTCAAATCGCGCGACAGCGTTGCCTGTGTTAATGAATAGCCCTCGCGCTTCAGCATCTCAAGAATAGCGTCCTGAGAACCGGCAGGGTTCGTCTCGACCAGCCTGCGTACAGCCTGAAGACGTTTTCGCCTAGCTTTCATCCTATGTTAAGTTTACCTCCCGCCCTTCAAACGGGTCAAGGAGTTGGCCGGTAGCGGTGAGCAATGATATTATTGCCCGCCGCTCCCAGCCTCCAAAGCCCCGGCATCCGGGACAACGGCGTCCTCCCCAGGGTGTCTGCCCCCCGCCTTTCAACCCGCCGCCCGCCTGCAGGGACATCGTTATAAGCGGACATAGTGTTTTCCTGGCCTGCCACAATATTTTCTTGGCCTGCCATAACGCTTTCTTGGCAGGCTGTAGCTGGTGGACAATGACGGGGTGATAAAGCTGAGCGAAAAGATAAGGAAGGCGCACGTGGGGCTGCCGATAAAAACGATGGTATCGCTGGCCACCGCGCAAATACCGGCCAACGGGACCAGTTTCGGCAAGAAGCGGCGGATAGAGAAGATAATACTGAATCTGTACAAGAGCATAGGGGGAGCGGCGGGGACTACCGAAAAGAACGGCGAGCCGGTGTTAACGCAGCGCTTTGGGGATTACGAGTACGGGGGCCCGGTGGTTCCCTATACCGGAAGCGTGGAGTTATTTGTTAGCGGGTATGTAGACCTAAACTTGACCCATAAAATCGAACATTTCCCTATAGTTGTAGAGGGTGTAGAATTTCTGTAGACCCAGCCAAATTGTTTTTAGACCAGGCGGACCGTCGCTTGGGGCTCGTATGGGGCCGCCCAGATTGCCTATATACTTCACCGCTTCCTCTATCGTGTATGCTTTCTCAGGCGCT
>JAITAE010000129.1 GCA_031284295.1 Spirochaetaceae bacterium | reverse complement strand
GTCAACGACGCTTAAGTCGATAGCTGTACTCATTGTACTTTGTCTCCTTTCAAGGAATTTTTATTGTTTTAGTTTAAGCCGTAAAACGTTGTCCGTCAACTTTTTTATTCGCAGTGGGGTTTAATACCCCGCCGCAAAGTTTGCGACTTCAGGACGGGGAGGTTCATTCGCCGGGCTTACAATGATTCTTAATACAAAGGGGGGCGCTATTTCCATACCGCCTTCGGCACATAGGGGCATCATCGACGCGCCCCCCTACTTCCAGCCCCGCTACGCGGGTCTTCCAGTACCCCCCAACACCGCCGCCCCCGCCGCCCCCGCCAGTTACTCATCAAAGGGGTATTCTAAATTGTCCACGGATTACGCGGATTACACGGATTAACCCTTCACTCTTCACTCTTCACTCTTCACTCTTCACTCTTCACTCTTCACTCTTCACTCTTCACTCTTCACTCTTCACTCTTCACTCTTCACTACTCACTACTCACTAATCACTAATCACTCTAGTAATCGACTCCCTATTACTATATATAATCGACTTCGTTTGACTCTAGTAATCGACTCCGTTTGACTCTAGTAATCGACTCCGTTTGACTCTAGTAATCGACTCCGTTTGACTCTAGTAATTGACTCCGTTTGACTCTAGTAATCGGCGTCCCAGTACCGGCAGGATTGACCGCGTATCATAAAAAAAGCGCCGCCTGAAAAACCGGCGGCCGCGGCGCTACGCGCCGCTTACCGCAAACGGCTCAACGCTCCGCGTTGAGCTTGGGAGTTTGCTTCGCAAGCCTGCGGCTTGCTTGCCGCAAACTCCTGGCGGGGGCGGCGGATTGGGGGGTAGCGGTGTTGGATGGCGGCGGATTGGGGGCGCTAAAAAATTATTCTAAACAGCGGCCTGTTCCCGCGCCACAGCCTGCGGCGTTTTCATCTAAACGCGCTCAATGTTTCGCTCGCCGTTATCGGGCTGGGGGTACTGGAAGACCCGCGCAGCGGGGCTGGAAGTAGGGGGGCGCGTCGATGAGGCCCCTATGTGCCGAAGGCGGTATGGAAATAGCGCCCCCCTTTGTAATAAGAATCATTGTGAACCTGGTAAATCGCGGGGACAACAACTGACGTACCTGTGTACTTTAAACCCGCTGGCGGGCGGTACGCTACCGCGGAGCGGACTTTAAACCCACTGGTGGGGCGGAGCGGACTTTAAACCCGCTGGCGGGGTGGTGGGGGTGGGGGAGGTATGTTATAATGGGTCTATGGAAACAGTCAGGGTTGAAAATCTGTCAAAGTCGTTTGGAAGCCTCGCCGTGCTTAAAAATATTTCATTCGGCGTGATGAAGGGCGAGGTTGTCGCCGTGATAGGGCCGTCCGGTTCCGGGAAGTCAACGCTGCTGCGCTGCATTGCCCATCTTGAGACTGTGGACTCAGGCACGATAACGGTGGACGGCGACGTGATGACCCGTGACGGGGTCTACGCCGCGCCCGCCGTACTGCGGCAGGTTTGCCTGAAGGTGGGACTTGTCTTTCAAAACTTCAACCTGTTTCCGCATTTTTCCGTACTGCGCAACATCACCGAGGCGCAGATACACGTACTGAAGCGGAGCCGGGACGAGGCGGAAAGCAGGGCGAAAGAACTGCTCGCAAAGATGGGGCTTTCGGAAAAGGCCGGCGACTACCCGTGCCGGCTTTCTGGCGGGCAGCAGCAGCGCGTTTCAATAGCCCGCGCCCTTGCCCTTGACCCGCTCGTTCTGTTTTTTGACGAACCGACAAGCGCGCTGGACCCGGAGTTGACGGCGGAGATTCTGCGCGTTATACGCCGTCTTGCTGCCGAAAATATAACTATGGTGATAGTTACGCACGAGATGGCTTTTGCCCGCGAGGTTGCGGACCGCGTTCTATTTATGGACGGCGGAGTATTTATCGAGGAAGGCCCGGCGGCGAGCGTGATCGATAACCCGCAGGCTGAGCGAACAAAGCTTTTTCTCCAGAATCTGTCCGGTGAAAAGCCATGAACCTTGAAGAAATAATCAGAAACAAAGAGAAAGTTTACTTTATCGGGATAAAGGGGACAGGGATGTGCGCGCTGGCGGAACTGCTGTACAGGGCGGGCGCGCGTGTTTCAGGCTCCGATACGGCGGATGTTTTTTATACGGACGCGATACTGAAAGACCTGCGGATTCCGTATTTTGAAGCCTTTGACGGCGCACATATAAACGATGAAATCCCGCTTGTCATTCATAGCGCGGCGTACAGCGCGGAGGGAAACCCTGAAATGGCTGAGGCGCGCCGGCGCGGGCTCCCGCTTGTAAAGTATACGGACGCGCTGGGGGCGTATTCCGCACTGTTCGATTCGAGCGGCATCGCCGGCGTACACGGCAAGACAACGACTACCGCGCTTACCGGGACACTGCTGGCGGCGGCGGAATTGCCGGCGCAGGTGTTGGCGGGCAGCGCGGTAACAAGTTTCGGCGGGCGTTCGACAATCAGCATTGGAAACAAATACTTTGTCGCGGAAACCTGCGAGTACCGCAAGCACTTTTTGAGCTTCGAGCCGCGCCGCGTGCTGTTGACCGGCGTTGAAAGCGACCATCAGGATTTTTTCCCTGATTACGAATCGATACGCGGCGCTTTTGTCGAGTACGGCGGGCGGATTAAAAGCGGTGGGGAATTGATATACTGCGCGGATGACGCGGGCGCTTGCGAAACGGCGGGGATAATTCAAAAAAAACGAAACGATATTAAATACACGGAATATGGATTTAATGCCCGCGGCCCTTTCAAAATAAAGAATTACAAAACCGGAGACGGAGAATCGGGGTTTGAGCTTGACGGGGTTCCGCATAGATGGACGCTGCGCGTTCCGGGGCGGCATACCGTTTTGAATTCGGCGGGGGCGCTCGCGCTGGTAAAGTCGATAGCGGACAACGAGGGGCGTCCGTTTGACGCGGCGGCTCTGGGCAAAATGGATGCGGCGCTTGCCGCCTTTTCAGGCAGCAAGCGCCGTTCGGAAATCATCGGTACGGCGGGGGACATACTCTTCATGGACGATTACGCCCACCACCCGACCGCTATCAAGGCAACCCTCGCCGGGTTAAAGGAATTCTATCCGGGCCGCCGTCTTGTCGTAAGTTTTATGTCCCATACCTATTCGCGCACGGCGGCGCTGTTTGAAGATTTTGCCGGCGCGTTTGGCGTGGCCGGCATTGTTTTTTTGCACAAGATATACGCCTCCGCGCGGGAAGTTTACAACGGCAGCGTAACGGGCGCGGCTCTCTATGAAAAAACAAAAACATTGCGCGCTAATGTTTACTATGTTGATGAGCCGCTTGACGCGGTTGACGCGCTAAAGTCCGTTTTACGGCCCGGCGATCTTTTCATCACGATGGGGGCGGGCGACAACTGGAAACTTTGCGTGGCCTTGTTCAAACATTACAGGGCAATGGAGTCGTAATGAGAAGCATGACCGGATTTGCGTACACGGAAAAACAATTGAGCTGGGGTTCCGTAGCCGTGGAGATAAAAAGTTACAACAGCCGTTTTCTGGAACTGAGCGTAAACCTTAATTCCCAGCTTTCTTCGCTGGAACCGCGCATACGCGGCATAATCAACGAGCGCTGCAAGCGCGGCAAGATAGAGGTGAACATACGCGAAAGGAAAGAGAGTTCGCGGTTTTCGGTAAACGTAAACGCGGAAGCCGTGCGCGCCTACAGCGCCGCCGCGGAAAAGATTAAATCGATGTTGCCGCCCGGTGTATACCCGGGACAAAATATGCCGCTGAATGTATTTTTTGAACTTGCCGGAGTTGTCGAGGCCGAGAGAGAGAACGAGGATGAAAACGAGGCGTGGGAAAACATAAAGGACGTTTTTTTTGAAACGCTTGAAAAATTTGAACGGGAGCGGGAACGCGAGGGCCTCAATACCAAAGAAAATATCTTATCGTATATCGCAATTCTTGAAAAATCGCATGATACAATAGCTTCACTCCTGCCGCGTATAGAGCAGTCAATAAAAGATAACATAAAAATCAGACTGGCTGAATTTACGGTGAATAATGTTGACGAAAACCGCGTGCTTGCCGAGACCGCGCTGCTGCTGATGAAGTATACGGTTGCCGAGGAAGTGTCGCGCCTGTCGTCGCATCTGTCCGGCTTCCGCGCCGAGCTTGACCTCAATGACAGCGCCGGAAAGAAACTTGATTTTATCTGTCAGGAAATAAATCGTGAGATAAACACGATAGGCTCAAAGACGCCGCTCATAGATGTCAGCCGAATCGTGATTGACATGAAAGACGCGGTGGAAAATATACGGGAACAGTTACGGAATGTAGAGTAAGGATCGCCGGAAATATGGATGATGTCAAGAAAAACATTAAAATCGCGATTTCGGGAAAAAGCGGTTGCGGCAATACGACAGTAACCACCCTTACGGCGGAGAGGCTGGGGCTGCGTTTCGTCAATTTCACATTCAGAAATTTGGCGGCGGAAAAAAACATGAGCCTTGAAGAAGTGCTGCTCCTTGCGGAACTGGACGATTATTGGGACAGGGAAGTTGACAGGCGTCAGATTGAGGCTGCCCTGGGCGACAGGGAAACCGGCTGCGTGCTGGGCTCGCGTCTTGCGATATGGCTGCTGAAGGAAGCGGACATAAAGGTTTATCTAAAGGCGCAAACCGATGTCAGGGTGCGCCGTCTTATGCGGCGTGACGGCGGGGATTTCGACGCGGTGGCGGCGTTCACACTGGAACGGGACGCGCACGA
>JAITAE010000283.1 GCA_031284295.1 Spirochaetaceae bacterium | reverse complement strand
GCGACGGGGTAGAGATCGAGGACGCGCACTGGTTTAGCCGCGACAGGCTGCCAGAGCTTCCCGCCCACGGCTCCATATCCCGTTTCATAATTGAACAATGGCGTATGCGGTAGCCGCTTTGTTTTGCCATCTACTTAACCATATAGTAGTCCCACTATATAAATACCTACAATATTTACTATACCATGACACATAGCATACGATGTGGAATTCAGAGAGCGTGTAATTATTATGCAATAATGAAATAGCATGACCAAACGGTCATGCTATTTCTGTACAGTTCCTTAAAGAGTTCGCGGAAAATTTAAATGTTTATCTGTAGGCCGTACACAAATGTTTAAGAAACTTTAGGTTACACGTATAAAACTTTTACTTATTAGGCGAAGCCTATACGTTTTAATACCCTGCCACAAAACAGCGTCTAAGCTGTTTTTCAGTGTGTCTCAAACCTCAAGATAAACGCCTACGCGCTTATCCGCTTGCCGTGCGGAGGCTCATTATCCCGAACACCGGTTCTACTGTCTCTTTCCCCTTCTTGTATATATTCA
Source organism: Spirochaetaceae bacterium (assembly GCA_031284295.1). Classification (GTDB taxonomy): domain Bacteria; phylum Spirochaetota; class Spirochaetia; order Treponematales; family Breznakiellaceae; genus JAIRMY01. Next base: position 8,986 of record JAITAE010000283.1, on the reverse strand, counting down.
TCATCTCAGACGGATAATGTTCGCTTCCGCTTCCCCGCTCGTTCGCTTTGAATGCTCTGACATCCAGCTGCTCGATAGCCTCAACGATAAAATTAACCGGATGGTACCCCGGCTATCCATTCCCGAAAATTCTCCGGAAACAACAGGGGGGGGGGGGGGTAAATTGACAAATCGCGCGCTCATGTTGTGATTGTACCGGTTTATATTTTTCTTTGGCGATCCCCAAGAGAAAAGCGCAACAGGCTGTTAGTATCCCGACACGATTGTATATACCGGTTTTCTCGTGTGGAGATCCTATTCAGGACACAAATATCTGCGCAAGGGATAGAAGCGGAATAACGCCGCCGGGCGGCGTTATTATAGCGGATAGCCCGGTCGCCGCGAAGCGGCGATGCGGGCCAAATTCCAAAATTAAATCAACAGTTTGAATGATGTCAGGATGCTAGGGAAGCGCTGATTAAATAGGGCGGCGGATTGGGGGGGTAGCGGAATACCGCGCTTGCGCGGGATGGAGCGCTGGGCGCTAAAAACTTATTCTAAACAGCGGCCTGGTCCAGCGCCACAGCCTGCGGCGTTTTCGTCTAAACGCGCTCAATGTTTCGCGCGCTTTATCGGGCGGCGCTAAAACTTATTCTAAACAGCGGCCTGGTCCCGCGCCACAGCCTGCGGCATTTTTTGCCTAAACGCGCTCAATGTTTCGCGCGCCGTTATCGGGCTGGGGGCGCGGCGATGATGCGGCTATGTGCCGGTGACGGCGTGGAAAACAGCGCCCCCCTTTTTAATAATTAGTGTTGCCCTATGAGATAGCAGGGACAATACCACTCTACCAGCGTATATAAAATCCCGCTGGCGGGGCCTCTTGTTGCACTTGTAGGCTTTATGCGCAAAGTACACTCCCAGCCAAATTCACGGAAACAACGAATCCGCCAGCGTATTTAAAAGCAGCCTGGGCCTGCCGGCCTTACATTGGGGTGAAAAGTATGATAATTTATATTTATCTTGAGATAAGGGGTGTTTTGTGGAACTTTCCAGTCTTCATAGGGCCCGGTATGGGTATCAACCTAAGCTGCCTGAGATTTTGAGGGAGCCGGCGGCGGATGTATTTGTGGAAACAGGTCATGGAACGAGGGCGGTTTCGGATCATGAGGAACTTTGCGCGCTGTTTAAGCACAGTTACGGCAAGCCGCCCGTGCGTTTTGTGAAGGGACGGAACGAAAAAGCAGGCGGCGTTCTGAATGTAGGCGTGATACTTTCCGGCGGACAGGCGCCCGGAGGGCATAATGTCATTGCCGGACTGTTTGACGGGCTTAAAAAGGGAAATCCCGCGTCGAAACTGTACGGGTTTTTAGGCGGCCCTTCCGGGCTCATCGAAGGTAAATACATCGATATTACCGCGGCCTTGGTGGATCAGTACCGGAACACCGGCGGTTTCGACATGATAGGATCGGGGCGGACCAAGATTGAGACGCCTGAACAGTTTGCCGCCTCGCTGGAAACTGCCCAAAGGCTCAAGCTGAACGCTGTTGTGATAATCGGCGGTGATGACAGCAACACTAACGCCGCGCTACTGGCGGAATACTTTATCGACAAGGGCAGCGGCGTACAGGTTATAGGTTGTCCCAAAACGATAGACGGCGATTTAAAGCATCAGTATATTGAGGCATCATTTGGCTTTGATACGGCGGTGAAAACATACGGCGAACTGATTGGCAACATAGCGCGGGACGCGAACAGCGCAAAGAAGTACTGGCATTTCATCAAGCTGATGGGGCGGGCCGCGAGCCACATAGCGCTCGAGGCGGCGCTGCAAACTCACCCGAATATCTGCTTTATCTCGGAAGAAATAGAGGCAAAGGGTCTGTCCCTGTCCCAGCTTGTAGAGCAAATATGCGGCGCCGTGATAAAAAGGGCGGAAAACAATGAAAATTTCGGTGTAATCCTGATACCGGAGGGGCTTGTCGAATTTATTCCCGAAGTAAAGACCTTGATTTCCGAGTTGAACGACATCATGGCGCATTATAAAAGTGAGTTTGAGGGGATCAGGTCATTTCAGGCCCACTGCGCGTGGCTGGAAAAGAAGCTTTCACGTCCTTCCCTCGTACTTTTTGAAAGTTTTCCTGAGGAAATCGCGAAACAACTGCTGCTTGACCGCGATCCTCACGGCAATGTGCAGGTTTCACGCATAGAGACTGAAAAATTGCTGATGCATCTTACGGAAAAGAAGCTTATTTCGATGAAAGTTTCGGGCGCTTACAACGGAAAGTTTGCCGCGATAGGGCATTTCTTTGGGTACGAGGGGCGCTCCGCTTTTCCAAGCAATTTTGACGCGGATTACTGCTACAGCCTCGGGTTTAGCGCCTTCTTTTTGATTGCGTTCGGGCTTACAGGCTATATCTCCAGTATTTGCAACCTTAGCGCGCCCGCCCGGGAGTGGGTGGCCGGTGGCATCCCGATCACGATGCTGATGAACATGGAACAGCGCAAGGGTAAAAGGAAGCCGGTCATCAAGAAGGCGCTGGTCGATCTGAACGGCGCGCCGTTCAGGGCTTTCGCCGCGCTACGGGACGAACTGGCGCTCAAAACCTGCTTCAAGTATCCGGGGGCCATACAGTACTTCGGTCCGCCTGAAATATGCGACACTACCACGATAACTTTACTACTGGAGCGTGGCGGCTGAAAGACGGCCCGTGTATATTTTCCGATGAATATTGAAGATGCCGGCAGCATTGAAAACCACCGCGGCAGAGAAGAAGGCTTTACCGTGTACCCCGTTTATTCCCGCAGGTCGGGGGGGCTTTCCATAGGCATAAACTTATACCCGGACAAGAAATGCTGTAACTTTGACTGTAGGTATTGCGAGGTTTTTCCGTTTGCGAACAGCGTCCGCTTTTCGCAAACGGTCATGGAAAGCGGGCTGCGTAAGGCAATAGCCCGTGCGGCGGCGCGGGATGTTCCGGTAAAGGACATCTGTTTTTCGGGTAACGGGGAGCCGTCCATTTCGCCCGATTTTGCCCCGGCGCTGCTGGCGGCGGCGTCTATACGCGACGAGGCGGCGGCAGGCGCGGATCTGGTCGTGATAAGCAACGGGACGGGGCTTTTGCGGGAAGACTGTTTCAATTTTCTGGAAGGCGCGGTACGCCCGCCCGTTTCGGCGCGGCTCTGGCTAAAACTGGACGCGGGCAGTTCAGAATGGTACGAAAAGATAGACGGCTGCGACATAGGCTTTGAACGGCTTACTGCGGCGATAAAAAAATTTTCCGCCAGTAACGGGTGCGTGATACAAACGATGCACTGTTCGGTAAACGGCGAATCTCCATCCGTAGAGGAGGTCTGCTCCTGGGCCGAACTTACCGCCGAGATCGCGAAACCTGGAAATGTAAGGCTGGTGCAGATCTACGGCAAGGCGCGCCCAAGCCCGCACGATCCGGCCTGCGCCACGCTCCCTTCATCATCCCTTGAGGAACGAGCCGGGGCGCTGCAAATGGCGTTTGAAACGGCAGGCGTAAGGTGTACGCCCGTTGCCGTCTATGAATGACCCGAAAGGCCGCCTGACGCGGCGCGGAATACGCATTTTTTATGTGCCGGGTTTAAATCCACCGCCTTTAGACTGTCAGCTTTTAGCTTGATTATGTTTCGCGGGATTTTTTTGAAGTGTTAATTTTATGGCGAAAAACTTCGCAAGGAGTCAGGCAGCCTAAAACTTTGCGTAGTCGATTCATATTTACCAATCGCTTGAAATCTGATCCGGTGAAAGGTCTTTTTTGAACAAAGCCCTAATTTCCCGCATGAGTGCGCTGTAGTCCACCCTGGACTTGGTTCATTATCCAACCGTCTTTGCAGTCATTGGCTCATTTGAGCGGCGGCAAGCGTAAAAACAAGCTTGTAGCGTGGTATTAAACCAGACTTCGCGAATGAGCAACAGGGGGAGGGGAGGGGGACACTATCAGTGCTTACTTAGCCGCTGATTTATGTCATCCCGCAGAACCGCGGCCCTCTGCGCTGCCCGCAGGGCGGCCTCCATGACGACGGACCGGAAGCCGCCTGATTCGAGGGTACGCACGGCTTCGATGGTAGCGCCGGACGGAGAACAAACCGCGTCTTTGAGGGCGGCGGGGTGACGGCCGCTTTCAAGCACCAGCGCGGACGCTCCCTTGAGCGTCCGCGCTGCGAAAATGTACGCCTTTTCGCGCGGCATCCCCAGACTTACGGCGGCGTCGGCAAGCGCTTCAATAAAGATAAACCCATAGGCGGGGCCGCAGCCACTTATCGCGGTAACACAGTCCATCAAGTCTTCATCCACACGTTCTACCGGACCTCCCGGAGACAGGAGTTCCAGCACCAGCGCGGCGTACAGTTCCACAGTTTCCGTCTCCCGCGCGGACTTTTCAACGGCCAACGCCGTGATGCCTTCGCCTATGCTTGCGGCGATGTTCGGCATAACGCGGATGAGCGCCGCGGGGACGGCCTTTCCGAGTGCGTCGCGTATCGAGGCCAGCGTTACGCCCGCCGCCGCCGACACGAGCGCCTTACCGGCGCAGTGTGGCGCGATTTCACGCAGCACTGCCGGAAGCTGTAGCGGTTTTACCGCAAGAAACACGATGTCGCTTAGCGCGGCGAGACTGCCGTTGTCCGCCGCTTCCCTTACACCCAATTCAGCCGCGATCCGGGCGCGACTTTCGCTTGTACGGCTTGCTACAAAGATCCGCGCCGCGGCTATCTTCCGCGAGACGGCCCTTACCAGGGCGCTTCCCATCGCGCCCGCGCCTATAAAACCCGCCGTAATTTCATCCAACTGTTTCACGCTGCCCCCTGTCGCGCCGCCAGAAACAAAGTTCCGCGCAGCCTGCCAGAAGCAAGGGCGTCCAGCGCCCCGGGGCGGCCGTTTGCAAGAATCATCGGTATACCGTAAGCGCAAACCTTTTCCGCCGCCTCTATTTTGGTTTCTATGCCGCCGGTGCCAAAGTCGTTTGCGCCGCCTGGCTTGATCCTGTCTTTCAGTCCGGAAATACAGTCAACCGTTTCTATCAGACTGGCGCCGGGCTCGGTTTTTGGGTTGTCCGTATAGACGCCGTCAATGTCGCTGAATAGAATCAGCAGGTCCGCATTCCACAGTATGGCTGTCAACGCGCTTAGATTATCGTTGTCGCCGATCCGGATTTCGTCGCAGGCCACCGAATCATTCTCGTTGATAACAGGGATTACGCCCTCATCAACCAGCGTAAACAAGGTATTCCTCATGTTGAGCGCCCGCCTGCCGTCATCAAAGTCTTCTTTCGTGAACAAAAGTTGTCCGATATGCAGGCCGCAGAGCCTGAAAGCGCCGCTCCACTCGTTCATCAACTCTACCTGCCCTATCGCGCATAGCGCTTGGCGGTAATTCATGTCAGTTTTACGCGCCCAGCGGTCCAGAGTCGATATTCCGGCAACCTGTGCGCCGGAAGAAACAAGCGCAAGCTGCTTGCCCGCCCTGTTCATCGCGGCGCACTGCGAGGCAAAATCCCGCATAAAAGTTATGTTTATCGTGCCGTCCGGCTTTGCAAGTGTTGCCGAACCGATTTTTACTACGATTTTTCGCGCCGCTCCAATCGTCTCAGATATGTTCAACGAATCTGCCCCTCACCGTTTATCAGGTATTTGGTCGTGGTCAACGCGGCGAGCCCCATGGGGCCGCGCACATGCAGTTTTTGGGTGCTTATCCCAAGCTCCGCGCCAAAACCGAATTCACCGCCATCGGTAAAGCGCGTCGAGGCGTTCACATACACGCAGGCCGCGTCAACCATGCGCTGGAAACGGCGGGCGTTTTCCAGATTCCGCGTAACGATGGATTCCGAGTGTCCGGTATTGTGCCGGTTGATGAACGAAATCGCCTCGTCAACGCCGGAAACCGTTTTGACGGCAAGGATGTTATCCAGGAATTCCATACCGAAGTCCGCGTCGCTTGCGTGAACAGTACGCGTGGCCGCGCCGCACGAGCAAAGGGCCCGGTACGACTCCGCATCCGCTCGGAATTCCGCCCGTCCGTCAAAAACCTTCGCAAGGACAGGCAAAAAATCATCCAGCCGGCTACGATGGACCAGCAGCGTTTCAAGCGCGTTACAGACACCCGGTCTCTGCAGTTTTCCATTTTCGGCAACGGCCGCGGCGCACTCGGCGCCGGCGCTTTCGTCTACAAAAAGATGGCAGACGCCGCTGCCAGTTTCGATCACCGGCGTACGCGCGTTTTCCGCGACATACTTGATCAACGCCGCCCCGCCCCGTGGCAAAACCACGTCGATTAGACCGCGCGCACGCAGTATCGCGTCAACCTCTTCGCGCTCGCCTCCGCCGGCGAGCGCGAAGGCATCCGGCGCGCCATCCGCTCCCGCCGCTTCCAGGCCGGCCCGTATCGCGCCCGAAAGCGCCCTGTTTGAATCTATCGCCGCGGCGCTGCCCCTCAGCAGTATCGCGTTACCGCTTTTGTACGCAAGTGCAAAGGCGTCAACGGTAACCTGAGGACGCGACTCGTAAATAATCGCGGCGATTCCCAGCGGTACGCGCACCTGCCTGAGCTCAAGACCGTTTGGCAAGGTATGCCCTGATACGATTTCACCGACAGGATCCCGCGCCGCGATAACGACCCGCACGCTTTCGATAAGCGCGTCAAGGCGGGCGTTGTTTAAACTCAGCCTGTCAAGCAGCGGCGCATTCATGCCGGAAGCCCGCGCCCGGTTCATATCATGGCTATTCGCGTCAAGAATAGCGGGGCCCTGTTTACGGATTTCATCCACGACACAGGAAAGCGCGCGGTTTTTCTGCGCCGTATTTTGAAAAGCAAGAACGGAAGCCCCCCGTCTGAGCCCGGCGCAAACATGGTCTATATCAAACATAAAAATCACAGAAGTGTAGGTTTTCTATGTTTTTTAGTCAAGCCCGCCAAACCCGCCGGCAGAGCAACATTATTTAAAAATCTGTGATATAGCGATACTGCCCAAACGGTGGGTAGTAGAGCGTACCTTTGGGTGGTTGGAAAAGTATCGCCGGCTGTGGAAGAACTGCGAACGAAAGATACATAGTACGCTGCAAATGACGGTTCTTGCGTTTATCTCGCTACTGCTAAGAAGATGCTGAACAAGCTCTTAGGACTTTTACCTTTTCTTGTCCTGCTCACGCTGAACTTGCCGAATTTGGTGTTATCTTATAAGGTGTAAACATAAAGCCCCTGAAGGAAAAGATGGGCAAAATGAAAACAAGACCTACCGGCGAAAGCCGAGGTAGGACGGAAACCACTGCCGCCCCGCTGCGTATTGGAGAGTAGCTCACTATTCCTTGCCCCTCACAAGTACAACCAACAGCCGCATGGCAACCCGGCGGCGCCACCCCACCCAATCCGCCGCCATAAATAAGACAACCGGCGCATAACGCATAAGGGGTGTTATGTGCAATATGGCCTAAAATTTGTTGTATATTATATCACAAAAATTTGACAAGAATGATAAAAGTATATAATATAAAAATACTTATATGTAAATGAATGATTAAAGAAGGTTTTGTTCCATGAAAAATGTTATAAATTGGAAATTATTTTTTGTTTTACTTATTGTATGCGTTATTACATCAATGCTTGTGATACCTTATTCGTTGGCACTTACCTCAAGTGATGTTGAAATTTCCGCAATTCTCTTGCTTCTTTCAGCCGCACAGAATCTTGTCTTATTTTCAGTGGCAACGTTTTGCGGGTTATTTTTTTCAAAACGCATTGGAATGGGGATGCCGATATTGCAGAATGTTTTGGAAGGAAAAAAACAATCTAAAGAACTAAAATCCATAATAACACCTTCCGTTTGTTTGGGTATTTTGGCCGGTATATTAATTGTTTTACTCAGTATCCCTTTCAATACATTAATCCCGGAATTACAGCTTTCGGAAGCATCCGTATCGGCCTGGAAAGCGTTTCTCGCGTCTTTTTATGGCGGTATCGCGGAAGAAATATTGTTAAGGCTTTTTCTGGTTTCTTTGTTTGTATGGATCTCTTTTAAAATAAAAAAAACAAAAGACGGACACCCCACAGATTTTGGAATATGGGTATCCATTATTGCCGCATCTGTAATTTTTGGTTTAGGACATTTACCGGTAACCGCACAAATAACCTCTTTAACTGGAGTAGTTGTTATACGCGCTATTGTCCTAAATGGCGTAGGCGGCGTTATTTTTGGTTGGCTATACTGGAAAAAGGGCTTAGAATCCGCAATAATAGCCCATTTTTCAACTGACATTGTTTTACATATTATTACGCCTTTGGCAGTATCATTTTTTTCATAGGCCGAATTAAATTAGAGTTGTTTAGAAACTTCAATTTCTGAACAACTTCCATTAAAAACGCAGTTTTGTCGAACCTTCTGTTCGCAGGCTCTTAGCCTGAAAAACTGCAAGGCTGTGAGATAACCAACCGGGTCATCGAACAAGTCTATTGTATTTTTATGGTGGATATTGTAAGTCAGCGTTACCTTAGGTTATTCCGCTAAGCGCGACAACTTCGTGGGCGAACATTCCCACAGTAAACTTTTCTGATTGCCTCGTAAGCGGCTTCTATACAGCCGGGGCATTAATCCGGCGCTTCCGTAAGCGGTTTCTATTTTCATCGTTTGTACATAAGCAATTTATTGCTTAGCAATTTAATAAAATGCTGTGCATTTTATTTTTTTACAGTTCCTTAGGGCAACGCTGATTAACTTGATGCCTCGCCAGCATAGCTGGCGCATCAGCATTGCCCTAAGGAGCAAGCTCATTTCATTGCGCAAATGTGTCAACTTCGTTGACATTCGCATTAAAGTAGCACCAATTGCGTCAACTACGTTGACGAATGCGCACTCGCATAAATCAGTGCTTCCCTAGCGCAAATTTGCCGTAATCCGTTACTCCTCCCGTTTTTTGGCTTTCCGGTACACGCCGCTTTGCATATCTCATTTTTGAGTTCAACATTTGTTCGGCTTTGTCCTTTTGCCTTGAC
>JAITAE010000242.1 GCA_031284295.1 Spirochaetaceae bacterium | reverse complement strand
CTCACACCAATCAACTCCGGCGATTCCTCGGGAAGATACAGATGGGCCAGCGCCGGGCAATCTTGAAAGGCTTGCATGCCGATGCTTTCTACCGCGCGGAAGTACGCCTTCTCCAGTTTTCCGGTGCCTCTAAAGGCGGATGAGTTGATGGTTGCCACCTTGTCTGCGGAAACTTCCACGAGTCCCGTAAATCCCGCGAAAGTCCTATTGTCTGATGTACCCCCGGCTATTTCCGTGGCTTCATTAGGCAGGGTGAGTTTCGTAATGAAGGACTCGCCGAGGGGGGTGGTGCCGCCAGAGTATCGCGGGTCGAACACGCCGTCGTCCACCGCCAGCGTCGTTGCCGAAATGTCCAGAGCCACGGTCTTAGCCTTGGCTTTTATCGCGTCTAGCAACTCTTCCCATGTAAACGTAGGCCCTGCGCCGATGACGAGCTTGACAGGCTCCCCGCCCGCCTTGAGCGCATCGTTAACCTGCGTGATCGTCGTAGGCTTGGACTGCTGCGAATTGCTATCCGTGGAGGGTTTCTCATCCGACTCACCCATCAGCGCTCTCATCTCATCGCAGGATGACAGCAGGGCAGCCCCCCCTCCCCCCAGCAGTAAAGCGCCCACTACCAGCGTCCATAAGCGGGCCGGGCTCTTCTTTGTCTTGCAAAAATCCATAGTTCACTCCTTGCGGGCTCATCGTCCCGCTTAGTCAAGATGGGTTTTAGTATATTAAGAAAACAGGGAAATGTCAAATGCCGATGGGGAAGCCTGTCGATTGGGAAGCCTCAGCCTCGACAGCCGCCGATAGGGGCGGGCGGTAGTGAGTAGTGAGTAGTGATTAGTGATTAGTGATTAGTGATTAGTGATTAGTGAATAGTGAGTAGTGAGTAGTGAGTAGTGCGTGTAATCCAGTAAGGAGTGAGGGGTCAATTCCAGTAAGGAATAAGGGTCAATTCCAGCAAGGAATAGGGGGTCAATTCCAGTAAGGAATAAGGGTCAATTCCAGCAAGGAATAGGGGTCAATTCCAGCAAGGAATAGGGGTCAATTCCAGCAAGGAATAGGGGCCAATTCCAACAAGGAATAAGGGCCAATTCCAGCAAGGAATAAGGGTCAATTCCAGTAAGGAATAAGGGTCAATTCCAACAAGGAATAAGGGTCAATTCCAGCAAGGAACCGGGGGCGGTTGTTGGTGGGGCGGCGGATTTGGGGGGTGTCCTTGGGAGGAGGCGGCGGATTGGGGGCGCTAAAAACTTATTCTAAACAGCGGCCTGGTCCAGCGCCACAGCCTGCGGCGTTTTCGTCTAAACGCGCTCAATGTTTCGCGCGCCGTTATCGGGCTGGGGGCGCGACGGGTAGGCGGCTATGTGCCGCGAGCGGCATGGAAATAGCGCCCCCCTTCATATCACGAATCATTGTGAACCTAGTTAACTGCAAGGATAACACCTGACGTACCTGTGTACTTTAAACCCGCTGGCGGGCGGTACGCTACCGCGGAGCGGACTTTAAACCCGCTGGCGGGCGCGGAGCGGACTTTAAACCCACTGGTGGGGTGGGGCGGGGTTGATATTCAGGGTTTTGGGACTATAGAATTTAAAAGTGGAAATATGTGACAGGCTTATTTTGATTGGGTCCACCGGGCGCAATACCGGCAAAACATTTCTGGCGTCGGAACTGATAGGGCGCTTTGCCGGGCCGCCCGTTACGGCCTTAAAGGTAACAGGCATTGAGAAGCGGAACGGGCCCTGTCCGCGAGGCGGGCAGGGCTGCGGGGCCTGCACGATAGACGGGGATTTTTGCCTGACCGAGGAACTTTCCCCAGACGGCGCAAAGGACACGTCGGTGCTGCTTGCCGCGGGCGCTGGGCGGGTATACTGGCTGCGCTGCCTGCGAACAGCGCTGGGGAAGGGCTTTGCCGCGTTTTTGGAACATTCCGGCGCATCTGGTACGATAGTCTGCGAATCGAACAGCCTGCGCGAAGAGGTGAACCCGGCGTTTTTCATCATGATTTACGATTCTCGCGGGAATGACATCAAACCGTCCGCCCAAAAAGTCGCTTTCAAAGCGGATTTTACACTAAAAAACCCTATTTCCCCAGACGATATAGAAGAATTACTGGAAGCCCTGTCAAAAAAAGGCTTTCATTTTAAAGAAAAGGCATAGTATGGAGCAAAACATGGAAAGAATTTCAGCGGAAGAGGCTTTGAATATTGTACTGGACAAGGTTCGAGCCAAACAGACCAGTCAAAACATCCAGCTTAACGAGGCCCTGGGCAGGGTTTGCGCCTGCACGGTATACGCGCCGATAGACAATCCGCCGTTTGACCGGTCGCCGCTTGACGGGTATGCGTTGCGCAGCGTGGATACATCCGGCGCGTCGCCTGAAAAACCGGTATGGCTGCGCGTTACCGGAACAATCTATGCGGGCGACGCTTGCACGAAAAGGCTGGAGCACGGCACGGCGCTTGGCATCATGACGGGCGCGATGTTTCCGCCGGGCTGTGACTGCATGGTGATGCAGGAAAACGTGCGGATTGAAGACGGCGGTACGGAAATCCTGATAACAGGGCCTGTCGGGGCATACGAAAACTATGTACGCGCCGGTGAAGATATACGGAAAGGACAACTCCTGGTGGAAGCCGGCGAGCGGCTCAGTTTTGCTCACCTTGCGATTCTGGCGGCAATGGGCTTTGAGGATGTTTCTGTGAAGCGCCTGCCCGTGCTGGGACTCTTCTGCACTGGGGATGAGTTGGCCGCTACGGGAAGCCCGCTTCCGCCGGGCAAGATATACAACAGCAACGAGACGCTGATCGGACAGCGTATGCGGGAATTGGGCTTTGTCCCCAAGATTCTACCGGCAAGCGGGGATGACGCCGGCATGGTTGCCGCAAAAATAGACGCGGTTATCGAAGAGATGGACGGACTCATCACGACCGGCGCGGTGAGCGTTGGCGAAAAGGACATATTCCATGATGTTTTCAAGATACTGGGCGTTCAGAAACTGTTTTGGCGGCTGAATTCCAAGCCGGGCGGCGCAATCCTATGCGGGATATACCGGGGAAGGCCGCTGTTCTGCCTATCCGGCAACCCCTTTGCCGCGCTTACCGGGTTTGAGCTTATCGTAAAGCCGGCCATCGGCAAGATTGCGTCGCGCGGCGATCTTGCGATACGGAAACAGCGTGTAAAGATGGCCGGCGGACTGGCGGCAAAGCCGGTCCGGCGCTTCATCAGGGCGCGTATCGAAAACGGCGCGGCGAAATTCCCGGCGGAACACCTGTCCGGGCAGATATTTTCCATTACAGGTTGTAACTGCCTGCTCGACATACCGGCGGGCGCGGCCCTTGACTCCGGCGGCGAGGTGGAGGCTCTGCTCTTTTAGTGAGCCGCGCCGGCGCCGCGTGCGGCATCTGCCCACGGCAATGTTCCGGTTCCCGCGCCCCGTACTGCGGCGGAAGCGCGCCGCTGCGTCTTGCCGCCGCGTCCATACACCGTGGCGAGGAGCCTCCGGTTACGGGCCGGGGCGGTTCGGGGACCGTGTTTGTATCGGGCTGCAACCTGCGCTGCGCGTTCTGCCAGAACGCGCAGATTTCGCACGGCGGGATGGGGCGCGCCGTAGGCGCGGACGAATTTGCCGCGATCTGCCTAGCCCTGCAACGGCGCGGCGCGGAAAACATCAACATTGTAACCGGCTCTCACGCCGTTCCGTCCATTGTGGAAGGGATACGCCGGGCGCGCGAGGCCGCCCTCACGATACCCTGTCTTTGGAATTCGTCCGCCTACGAAAAGGCCGAAACGCTGGAACTTTTATACGGAGTTATAGATACCTACCTGCCCGACCTAAAAACCCTGGATGAAGGCGTAGCGGCTAGATTTTTTAACGCGCCGGATTATCCGGGCCATGCCGAAAAAGCGATTCTCAAAATGATAGACATGACGAGGGACAAGCGCGGGGTAATTATCCGGCACCTTGTGCTGCCGGGATTTTTGGAATCGACAAGGGAAGTGCTGAGTTGGTTTGCCAAAAACGCGCGCGGCAGGGCGAGTCTTTCACTGATGACGCAGTACACGCCGCCTGACCCGCGCGCCGGATTGACCGCAAAAGCGGGGAACGCTCCGAAACGGTTTTTGAATAAAGACGAGTACGGCACGGCGCTTGCATGGCTGGAAGAATTCGGCATTGAGGACGGTTTTTATCAGGAATTGGAGACCGGCAATGAATGGCTGCCTGACTTTGAGCGGGAAAATCCGTTTTCTTCGGAATTGTCCGCCCCGGTCTGGCACTGGAAACACGGCTTTGCGGCGGCATAGCGCGGGCCGCTTCAAAGCAACCGTAATATTTGGCCGGGCGATTGGAAAAACTATTTTTGGGCGGTATAATTAGCGCAATGGATACGGGATCGCTTGTTCTTATAGTTTCACGGCTGCTGCTTTCCGCGGCGGCGGCGGTTTTTGCGGTCGTAATCTGGTCAAAAACACGCGACGCGGCGTGGATGCTTCTGGTTTTGGGGGCCATATCCGCGTATGCGGAAACGGTCTATTCGATTCTGGAAATGTTCGGCATAACCAAAAACTTTTTTCCGTTGATAGGGCTAGTGCCGCTCGC
>JAITAE010000221.1 GCA_031284295.1 Spirochaetaceae bacterium | reverse complement strand
AATGCGCAGCATTTTTAGGGCTGGCAAACTGTGGGTGTAGTGAGCCGTGGGAATGGAGCGTAGCGGAATGACCTAGGCGAACGAAACCCCGAGCCGCTACTGCGGCGAAGCGTAAACAGGCCTGTTATGCGAAGTTTTTTGCCCCATTAACCAATCATACGCCGTGGGGGTAGCGTAAACGCCGTTGGCTTTGGAGCTAAGTCGCGGCAACTTTCGTTGCCGCGACTTCCCACTCCTTATACTTTTCTAATGATAAACACTATAACAGTTTGTTGCGCTTTACGCATAAAACCTACAAAAATCGCCTAATCGGCGATTTTCTACTCTGAAAACCCGGAAAGCATACCTGTAAATCGGGTTTTTTTGTGGTATCAAGCGTAAAGATCCACAAGTACAACAGGCTGCTTTGTATGACAAGAGGGTTCGCCGTTCCTTGTCATTCCAGAAGCAAGCTGTAGGTTTGCGGACCTTGACACTGGAAGCAACCGAGAGAAAGGCATACTTTAATCATTGCTTTGGGGTGTGAATCGTCCCGTCTGGTTAAAACGGCCGGCGGTCAGGCTAGTCGATATGGCGTTTTAGTAACTGCAGAAAATCTTTACGGCTTATTTCCGTACCGCCCAAAGCGGCAAGGTGCTTCGATCTCACCTGGCAGTCGATAAAGGCTGTGCCGTTGGCAAAAAGCGATCCGGCAAGGGTCAAAAAGGCCGCTTTCGAGGCGTTTGGTCTGTTAAAGAACATCGACTCGCCGAAAAACACGGGCCCAAGCCGCACACCGTAACAACCGCCGGCAAGCTCGCCGTCCTGCCAGGCCTCGGCGGAATGCGCCTTACCAAGCCGGTGCAGCTCGGTGTACGCCGATACCATGTCGCCCGTTATCCAGGTGCCGTCCTGACCTGGCCGGCACGCGGCGGCGCAGGCTGAAATTACGGCCTTGAAGTCACGGTCAAAACTTACATCAAACCATTTTTTTTTCAGAATTTTCTGCATGGAAGCGGAAACATGAAGGTTTTGCGGAAAAATCACGAAACGCGGGTCGGGAGATCGCCATAAAACCGGCTCATCTTCATTGAACCAAGGAAAAATTCCTTGCCTGTAGGCGGAAAGCAACATCCCGGGCGAAAGATTCCCGCCTATACAAACAACATCACCGTCAATTTTATCGGGATCGGGAAATTTGTAGCAAACATTTTCGGATAAATACGGGAAAAAAGGGTCAGGTCCGCTTGACCACCGCAAATTTGTACTCTCCGTCCTCCCAGTCAAGCTCTGCCGAGCCTCCGCCGGAAAGCCGCCCGAACAGCACCTCGTCCACAAAGAAGGATTTTACCTTCTCTTCGATCAGCCTACTCACATTCCGCGCACCGGCCTCTTTTGAATAGCCTTCTTCGGCAAGACGTTTCACACAAGCGCTGCTTATCGTGATCGTAACGTTCTTTTCGGCAAGTTGCTGTTTAAAGGCGTCCAGTTCCTTCTCTACGATGGAAACCATTACATCTTCCGACAGGTGGGCAAAGCGAACGATGGCGTCTATGCGTCCCCGGAATTCCGGCGTAAAGACCTTTTCGACCGCGTCATTTACAGCGCTCGCATCCCCTATCATACGCTCGCCAAAGCCGATAAGCGCCTTGCCTATATCACGCGCACCGGCATTGCTCGTCATAATCAAAACCACGTTCCTAAAATCCGCCTTTCGGCCATTGTTGTCCGTCAGCGTCGCATAGTCCATGATTTGCAGCAACAGGTTAAATATATCGCTGTGCGCCTTTTCTATCTCATCAAGCAGCAACACGCAACATGGCTGTTTTCTGACCGCGTCCGTCAAAATCCCGCCCTCTTCGTAACCGACATACCCGGGCGGTGAGCCTATCAGCCGGGAAACGGTATGCTTTTCCTGGTACTCGCTCATATCAAAACGTAACACAGGCACGTCGAGCAAATCCGCCAGCGACCGGGACAGTTCCGTCTTGCCTACACCGGTAGGGCCCGCAAAAAGAAAGTTTGCTATTGGTTTCGCCGGACTTCGGAATCCGGCGCGGCTCTGCTTTACAGCCCTGACAACGGTCTTTACCGCCTCGTCCTGTCCAAACACGCGCGTCTTGAGCTTCTCTTCCAGACAGCGCAGCTTGTCGCGCTCGGTTTCGCAAACCGTTTTTTCCGCGATCCGCGCGATCCGCGCCACCACCTTCTCGATCTGCGCTAAATCTATCGTTACAGGCTCAATAGCTTTCCCCGCATCGCCATTTCCGGCGGGAGTTTCAGCGTCCAAACGACCGGTACCATACTCTTCAACAAATAAATCATCGTTTTCATCGTTTTCGGGGCAACTGTAGTCGCATTCTCGCATCAAAGCGGCCTGGGCGCGGCGAATTCTTTCCCAGTTATCAGGCCTGGGCTCGGGGGCTTCCGCATCCGGCGCCAGGGTTTTTTCGGCCTTCTGTGCCTCAAGCGCTTTCCATACGCCAATCCGGGCAAAGGCCCCGGCCTCATCTATCACGTCTATCGCCTTGTCAGGCAGACGGCGTTCCGTCAAGTATCGGGCGGAAAGCTCCACGGCCGCCTTCAAAGCTTCAGGCGTATACACAACCTTGTGGAAATCCTCGTACTTTGACTTTACCCCCTGCAAAATTTTTACGGCCTCTTCTCCGCTAGGTTCATTAATGTCGATTTTCTGGAAACGCCGTGACAGTGCGCGGTCTTTTTCGATATATTTGTTGAACTCTTCGTGCGTTGTCGAGCCTATGCAACGCAGCCGGCCACCCGCAAGCGCCGGTTTAAGCAGATTCGACGCATCCATCGAACCGCCGGACGCCGCGCCCGCGCCCACCATCATGTGAATCTCGTCAATAAACAGAATTGCCCGTCCTTTTTTTATGATTTCATCGATGACAATTTTTACGCGGGCCTCAAAATCGCCGCGGTAACGGGTACCGGCCACCAAGGCGCCCATGTCGAGTGAATAAATGTTACAATCTTTCAGAGGTGGTGGCACATTTCCCTCCGCGATAAGCCGGGCCAGCCCTTCTGTGACGGCCGTCTTGCCCACCCCTGAATCGCCCACATGAACGGGGTTGTTCTTGGTTCTCCGGCATAGCACCAGCACGGTACGCTCAATCTCATCAACGCGCCCAATCACCGGATCCAGCCGGCCCGCGCGGGCAAGGGCCGTAAGTTCCGTCGCAAAACGGTCAAGAGGTCCCTTTTTTTGCACCTTTTGCCGTGTATATTCTTCCGTCTCCGGCGCGCTGTCCGTGTTTAAGTCGCTCCTGATGAAGCGCGACGCGACCGCATCATCTCCTTCTATGCCGTGCGAGAGAGTCTTTAGCAACTCCAGCCTTTTAACCCCCGATTTTCGCATATAGTACCCGCAAAAATTTTGTTCTTCATCGTACAGCGAGACCAAAATATCGGCGACATCCAGTATTTCCCGCTGCGAAGACCGGCTCTGTATCACAGCCCTCTCCAAAACGCTGTGAAACCCCACTGTCTGCGTAGGTTCCTTGTTATTTACCGGGATTTTTTCTTCAAAAAAACTCTCCATTCCGTTTTTTAACTGATTTATATTCGCGCCGCACGCATTCAATACACCCGTAACCTCTTCAAAATTAAGTGCGGCGTATAGTATATGTTCCGGCGTCAAATATTCATGCTGCCGCAGCCGCGCTTCCGCGTAGGCGGCGTTTATTATTGCCTGAGCATGTCGGCTAATTTTCATAAACCCTCCACAGGTATTTATTCGCAGTGGGGTCCAATACCCCGCCCTTTAGGGCGAGAGAGAATTGGTAACGTCAACAAAAAATGGTAGTAGACCCCACAGTTAAATAATTTCCTTATAGAACGAACCTCGTAAACAATGCAACGCTTACATGATACCCCGCCCTTCAGGGCGGGAAGGTTCATTTAACATAATAACGCCGTCCGCGTTCCACATTGTCCACAATAGTATGAATTATCACCGGATGTTTTTTTTGCGAGCCCCGGCTTTGTTATTTTGTATCCGTTTCGTTTTACTAAAACCGCGCCGCATCCGGCGCAAAGTGTGTCGTTACCGTTATCATTTATATTTCCGGTATAGCAGTATGATAATTTTTGCCTAGCGCGTTTTTTTATTCCAAGAATAGTTTCTGTTTTTGCGGGCGGGACATTCCATTTATACGCGGGATGATACGCGCTTATATGCCATGGAATATTTTTTGATATTGACGCTATAAAATCTGTACAATTGTCAATTTCCCGCTCACTGTCATTAAATTCAGGCACTATCAATGTTGTTATTTCTGTATGTATGTTTTCGGCGGCTATTTTTATAAAATCTTTTACGGCAGAAAGAGAACCGCCAAGTATTTTTTTGTAACTGTAATCCGAGAAACATTTTAAATCAATGTTGGCGGCATCCGCAAGCGGGATAATTGCGCGGGCAGCTTCCTCGTTCACACAGCCGTTGGTTACAAGCACATTTGAAATGCCGTTATCACGGGCAGCCGACATACAATCCGCTACAAACTCGGCGTGAACGAACGGCTCGGAGTAAGTGTACGCTATATGCTTCAGTCCAAGAGCGAGAGTTTGCGACACTATATCTTCCGCTTGAATCTTTTTACCGGCGGCTTCCGTTGTTTGCGAAATTTGCCAATTCTGGCAGAAAGGGCAGCGCAGGTTACAACCGGTAAAACCTATTGACATAATAGATTCTCCCGGATGGTAGTGAAAAAGAGGCTTCTTTTCGATGGGGTCCACTGCGGCAGAGCTAATGCGTCCATAGAACGGCAGCCTGCCACCGTCTCCGCCGGTACGAACTTTGCAAATTCCCGCCTCATTGCCGCGCAACACACAACGATGCGGGCATAAAACGCATTTTACGCTGCCGGCTGACGCTTCGGCTGCTACCGAAGAAGCCGGCGCTGGAACAAATTCAAAAAAAATCGGCGTATCCGCCTCCCAAAAACACGCAATCAGCCGGCGGCGGCATCCTTAGTTCTGATAAACTGCGCCAGTTTGAAATCCTGTATTTTGATGTGATTTACCAGCCAATCGCCAACACTGGATTTAACATCGTTTGAAAGTTCTTCCGAAGCGCCCTTCAAAATTAAGCGATGGGTGAGGTCCTTTACAGTCGCTTTGAACGAATCGTGGTACTGCTTGTGGGCATCGTAATCTGTGTACTGATATTTTTGTTGAATTCGTTCCTCATAAAAAAAATGTTTAATCGTGTAATCGTTCAAAAAGTCGATGCTCTTTTTAATTTCTTCAACCCCTTTTCCGGTGTTAAAGGCCTCCAATAATTCATTTATAGCCGTGAACAGTTGTTTATGCTGTTCATCTATTACCGCAATACCTGTTTCCAAACTGCTATCCCAACGATAGTTCATACAACCTCCTAATTTACTGACCTTAAGGCAACGCTGATTAACTTGAGTCCCCGAATTTGGGGGGTGGCGGAAGACCCGCCTAAGCCCGCGAAGCGGGCGGCGCGGGGCTGGAGACAGGGGGGCGCGACATGAGAGCCGGCTATATGCCGGTAAAGGCATGGAAATAGCGCCCCCTTCCTTAATAATTAGTGTTGCCTTAGAAATTAATCCTGCCGAATTCCGCCGCCATATTACGTTGTTACGTGAAATTTAACTGATTGATTTAAACGTCCGCTACTGTAAGCAGTATAAAACACCTGTGATTTTCAATCAAGTAAGCAGAATCGCCGCGTACCGCCATCAAATATCCAAAGCGAATATTTTACTCATTCGTTCATAATTGTAACGTTCACGGCGCAGAGAAGGCAGGCTGTCTATTTCAACTTCACGGAAACCGAGAAGCTCAAACCAATCCTGCGTCTTTGTTGTAAAAACCAGTACGCGCCTCATGCCCAAATCACGCGCCTTTTCAATCAAATA
>JAITAE010000220.1 GCA_031284295.1 Spirochaetaceae bacterium | reverse complement strand
TTATTCTGCAATATCTGGTTTAATACCCCGACACAAACTTGTTTGTACGCTTGCCGCGGCTCAAGTAATGCAACGCCTACAGAGATTTGGTATTAAACCAGACGGTATTATAAATTTCCTTATCCGAAGTTTGCGCGGAGCGCAAACTCAGCCTCCGCTTAAACTAATACAACGCTCAAGATACCGCACCGCAAATTTTGCGCGCTTGCCGCGCGGAGGCTCATTCACAAAGCCTGGTTCAACACCCAGCTACAAACAGCGTGTCGCAAGCCCATGGCTTGCTTATGCTGTTTTACCTGACGTTACTGCCTGCTTAACCCGATGAGGATGGGTAGGCAGGGTATTACCCCATGCCGTAAGCTTGTTTGTACGATTGCTGTGCGAAGGCCCATTCGCGGACACTTTCGCTTCGGCATACGCCGCGTTAAATGTCATTTCAAGCTGGACACGCAGGCGCGGGTTCAGCGCTTTTCGGAAAAAACTTCCGCGGTGAAGGTAAACAGACTGGCGCCGGGTGCTTTGTAGGATTCGGGCGGAAGACCAGCCTTTCGGCAGATATAGTCCAGGTATTGTTCCAGATTCCAGCCCTGTTCAACAGGCACCTGCGGGAGAAGTACGCCTGCCCTGCCGCGGTGGATAAGGTATAAACCGTGAACGCCGACCTGTACGGATTGGGGGGCGGAGCATTGTTCCATGGGTGAAAGCACGGAAATTTCTATGTTACAATGCGGCCACACTGCCGCTGTCAATGGGAGAAAGCGCGGGTCGCCAAAGGCGGCTTCGAAAGCCATCCCGCGCACCGTTTTTCTGAGAGGTTCATCGGAACTCATCCTACCTATACAGCCGCGCAACATTTGCTCCGGCCCGTCTCTTTCGTGCAACGTAACAAAGGCGCCGCATCTTTGCGAAAGGACAGGGCTATCGCCTCCGTACACATAAGTAGGATCACGTTTTTCTAACCCGGCTAAAATTGTCTCCCGCGCGTCTGAAAGCAGCAATTTTTTTTCTGTATCGCCTAATATCAAGTTCACGGTATTCTACCTCAGCCGGCGAACATCCCCATGTCAGAGACAGGGGGATGTTTTTTAGTCAGGAATCTGTATTGCCGCCGGATGATGAAAATACAGAACTGGTCTTCGACGCCGGTTTTTTTCCGGGTTTGCGTCCCGGTTTGCGTCCCGGTTTTTTCGCGACGGTTACGGGCGCCGCAGCGGCCACCGCCGGTTTTCTTCCGGGTTTGCGTCCCGGTTTTTTTACACCCGTGGGATCCTTTACCGCTTTCTTTAATCCTTTGATGCGGTTTTGAAGTTTTGTATCTGCCTTTGCTTCCGCAAGCGCGGCCTTTTTCTGTAAATCAATCCAGAAATCAGCCGTTGTGCCGAATTTTTTCGCAAGAAGCAACGCGATTTCAACCGTGATTCTTTTTGAATCGTCAAGAATTTTTTTAAAGGTTGTCGCGTTCTGCCCAAGTTCAAGGGCCAACCCGCTTACAGACAGATTGAAGTCCTGGATATACTTTTCCAAAACGGCTCCGGGTGTTTTACCGGAAATTTTCCCTGTTGATGACTTTGCCATAAAGTTATATCTCCTTATACTTATAAAACAGTATGTAATCATAATATCACCTTGCAAAAAATAATTTCAAGTGTTTTTTATTCTTTAAAAAAATATTTTTACAAAATATTGACAAAAAAGGATACACATTTGTTTACAACAATTTTATTCCACATAATTAACTTTATTAAAACATCCCCTGAATCATTTTTTGTGGCGTATGTATATTTGTTTGCTGCCGCCGCTCTGCGTAACCTCTTCAATTTCAAAATCAGGAAGTGAACGAAAAAGGTCACCAAGTTTTTTGAAGCCATAATTACGAGGGTCGAATTCGCTTGAACGGTTTGCTATTTTCTGTCCAACGCTTCCAAGATACGCACGGCCTGACTCATCAGCAAGATCCTCAACGGCATCCTTAAGTATTTTCAACAGACGTTTGTCAATTTTAAAGTCTTTGCGGGTTTTGGCGGCAGGTTTCTCTTCATCCTCATCAGAATCGTCAGACTGTGTGTCCCGCAGTATTTCCGTGTATATAAACTTATCGCATACTGCGACAAACGCACGCGG
The DNA here is from genome assembly GCA_031284295.1 of Spirochaetaceae bacterium. Classification (GTDB taxonomy): domain Bacteria; phylum Spirochaetota; class Spirochaetia; order Treponematales; family Breznakiellaceae; genus JAIRMY01. The sequence goes on along the minus strand of JAITAE010000220.1, from coordinate 1,419 downwards.
CGTTTTCTTTTCGCCAAATCCGTACACTTTAAGACCGCTTTCACGCAGCCGCGCCGCAAGGCGCGTAAAGTCCGAATCACTGGATACGATACAGAAACCATCAAGTTTACCGCTGTAAAGCAGATCCATCGCATCTATAATCATTGCGCTGTCCGTAGCATTCTTCCCGCTCGTGTACGAAAACTGCTGTATCGGCTGTATCGCATGGTCAAGAAGTTTTTCTTTCCATGAACGAAGGTAAGTACTCGTCCAATCACCGTATATCCGCTTGATACTTGCGATACCGTACTTTGCGACTTCGTCAAGAAGCCCGTCAATGTTCACGGATTGAGCGTTGTCCGCGTCAATTAAAACGGCAAGTTTTGCCTGATTAAATGTGTTATCAATGGCCGAAAATGGTAATAATGGCATAATATCTCCTGTTTGTGGCCGCAAAATCGCGGCCCTGTTTTCATTGCTCATTAACGTCAAGCGCTAATGTTGTCGACTTTCCGTTGCGAAAATGGACCGTTTTATCCGTCTTATTACACGGATTTTACCCATAGAAATTTTTATACACCCGGACGCCGCAGTGCTATCGTCAAATTCACCCTCGTCCGGCAATTTAACCGACAAAACCGTTTCGATGCCCGTTTTTTCCAGAGTAACGGGATCGCCCCTTATATATTTTTCGGTTCCATCAGAATCCTGAATGATGATTTCCAGAGTTTCATTTGATAGCAATGCCTGCTTTACCAGCGCAAGTTTGCCGGCATAATCAAGACCGCGTACCTCGCGCTTTTCGTAACGTATGGATGCGCCGCTAAGCTGTACGGGCGAGATTATGAGTTTGCGATCTATGCGGGCAGTCAGTTCCTCATGTTCCAGTTGTGATGACTTTAACCCGTCAAGCATGGCCCGAAACCGGTCTTTGCATTTCTCCGCGGATAAACGCACAGCTTCACCCGCCTTAGAACCCTGCCTGTCGTCAGCACGCGCTGCCGGGAACGCTGTTTGACGGGGAAGCGAAATAAAAAAAGGCGGCGATATTCTCTGCAAAAATGATGTGGATTTCGCCGGTCGGCGTGGTTCCGAGACCATCTCCACGCCGGCTTTTTTCAGCGCCGCCGCAGCCTCGTCCTTTTCTGTAAAATCAAGCAGATATACGCCGGGTGAGGGATTCAGAACTATATGCGACATAAACGGTTCCGTTTGCATTATGTAACGCCGTTCCTCCGACAACACTATGCTTATACCTTCCATAATAACAATTTCCGAATGTCTTTTTTCCCAGTCATAAAGCGTTGTATCCAAACCGGCGTCTATACGCGCCGCAGAAAGCTTTTTTAAAATTCCAAACATTGTTTTGCTGTTTATTCCGCTGTTAAACCCACGCACCACCGATATTTGCGTAAGTTTAAATTGCACCGGACGATTCGC
>JAITAE010000205.1 GCA_031284295.1 Spirochaetaceae bacterium | reverse complement strand
CTTCGCTGGCGGCGCGGGTAGCCTCACTCGCGGCAAAGCTCCAGATAGCCGAGCCGGCGGCGCTGACCGGCGGCCTTGCCGAAAGCCCGGGTATCGCGCGGGCTCTGTCCGCGGCGCTTGGTATTACGGTGCGGCCCCTCCACAACGGCCTGTACGCCGGCGCAATAGGGGCCGCCCTGCGGGCCTTAGCTGACCGGCGGCCTTGAAACGCGCCGGGCGCCGGTTCGCGTAGCGCCGTGAACGATCCCTGCCTCCGTACTGATGATGGAATGAGCCTTCGCGCCGTCTGCGGCAAACTCTGGAAATAACCGGCTACGCCGCTTATTCGGCTACACCGCGCCGCTTTATCAAACAAATATGCTCTTGCGTGCATGAATGGTGAGGTGAATAATGATTGCGGTGCGCGGCTGGCGGCAATTCCACCGCCGTTTTCCGTTACGGCGTGAACACGGCCCGGTTCGCGGCGCTATGCCGGCAGCTAACGTAGCGGAAAAAAGCGCCCCCTTTGTATTAAGAAGCATAATCATATCAAGATCGTTGAAGACCTGGAAAATAGCAAGGACAATGAACGAATCTACCGGCGTATTTAAGCGGCTCAGGCGGTTAGGTCTTGATATGGCGGCGTAATTTTTCTATGCTTTGTAATGAGCGGGGTATAAATCCGCTATTAAGAGGAGTTTGTATGAAGGTTAATGAATTAAAACACGCGGGACTAAAAAAATGGGTCGAGGAAGCGCAGGCGCTTATGGCCCCGGACGCGGTTGAAGTATGCGATGGCAGCGCCGCTGAGTATGACCGGATGATCAAGATAACGATTGACGCGGGGCTCGCCACGGTTCTTGATAAAAACAAAAGGCCGGGCAGCGTTCTATTCCGCTCCGATCCGTCCGATGTGGCGCGGGTGGAGGATCGCACATATATTGCGAGCAAAAACAAGGGCGACGCGGGGCCTACAAACAACTGGATAGACCCGTCTGAGCTTAAAAAGACGATGAGCGCGTTGTACAAAGGCTCGATGAAAGGACGCGTGATGTACGTTATACCGTTCTCGATGGGGCCGGTCGGTTCGGATATAGCGAAAATCGGCGTACAGATTACGGACAGCCCCTATGTCGTCGCAAATATGCACATCATGGCGCGGGTTGGTACTAAGGTTCTGGATGTGCTCGGCGTGGACGGCTTCTTTGTGCCGTGCTTCCATTCGGTGGGCAAACCGCTTGCCGCCGGAGAGAAGGACAACGGCAAATGGCCCTGCGCCCCGATGTCGGACAAGTACATCTCGCACTTCCCCGAAACGCGGGAGATCTGGTCTTACGGCTCAGGCTACGGCGGAAACGCGCTGCTCGGCAAGAAATGTCTGGCCTTGCGCATAGCGTCCGTGCTTGCCCGCGATGAAGGCTGGCTCGCCGAACACATGCTGATACTGAAAATCACGAACCCCAAGGGAGAGGTGAAGTATATCACGGGCGCGTTCCCATCCGCCTGCGGAAAGACAAACCTCGCTATGCTCATCCCCACGCTGCCGGGCTGGAAAGTTGAGACCGTGGGCGACGACATCGCGTGGATGAAGTTCGGTAAGGACGGCAGGCTGTACGCTATAAACCCGGAAGCGGGCTTCTTTGGCGTAGCGCCCGGCACCAACAACGAATCAAACCGTAACGCGATGGAGTCGATCAAGAAAAACACGATATTTACGAACTGCGGCCTCACGGAGGATGGCGATATTTGGTGGGAGCAGATAGGGCACGGCGCACCCGGTAAGGAAATCATCGATTGGAAAGGCAACAAAAGGCCCGCCCCCCAGACGGATAAGAGTCCCAAGGGCGAGGAGATAGCCCACCCCAACGCCCGTTTTACCGCGCCTGCCAAACAATGCCCCTGCATAGCGAAAGAGTGGGAAGATCCCGCCGGCGTACCGATAAGCGCTTTCCTGTTTGGCGGACGCCGCCCCAAAACGATACCGCTTGTGAATCAGTCCAAAAGCTGGATACACGGCGTATTCATGGGGTCAATCGTAGGCTCGGAGGTAACGGCTGCCGTGATTTCCGATCAGGTGGGGCAGGTGCGCCGCGACCCGTTTGCGATGCTGCCGTTCTGCGGCTACAACATGGGTGACTACTTTAAGCACTGGATAAAGATAGGCAGGACGGCGGAAGAAAAAGGTTTTGCCGGCAAGCTGCCAAAAATATTCTTTGTAAACTGGTTCCGTAAAAACGACGAAGACAAGTTTATCTGGCCGGGCTACGGCGAAAATTCCCGCGTACTGGCGTGGATTTTTGACCGTTGTGACGGGAAGGGCAAGTCTGTCGAGACGCCCATCGGCACGTTGCCGACACCGGACGCGATAGAGCGCCCCGCCGGGGTAAGCGAGGCCGGCATGGCGGAACTTTTGCACGTAGACATCGACGGCTGGAAGAAAGAGATAGCCGACGTGCGCAAGAACCACTACCCCAAATTCGGCGACAGGCTGCCAGATGAGCTTAAAACCGAGCTTGACGCGATAGAAAAACGCCTGAACGGATAGTTTACCCGCTCATTAAAAAAGCCCGTTCCAAAATGTTTTGGAACGGGCTTTTTAATACGTGGCTTCACCCCGCCGGCGGGATTTTATATACACTGCCGGCGGTAATTGTCCATGTTTTTCGCACAGTATTCAATGATTTTTACCATACATGGAGTTTGTGCGCAAACTCACCAGGCGGCCAACTCGATGGTCAGGCGGCAGGCGTCCAGCAGATCTTCCAGCAGAAGCCATTCGGAGCGGCTGTGAAAATTACGGCCTCCAGTGAATATGTTCGGGGTGGGAATGCCCAGTTCGGCAAGGCGTGCGCCGTCCGTGCCGCCGCGTATCGGCTTGAACCGGAAATCGATGCCCGCCCTTCTTGCCGCATCCTCCAGCCGAGCCTTTACTTCGGGGCGGGCTTCTATCGCTTCCCGCATATTGTGGTAAGTCGGCTTCGCGTCAACGGTAACCTTGCCGCCCGGAAAGGCGGCCTCCACCGCGCGGGCAAAGCTTTCCAGCGCCGCGATGCGCCTTTCCATACCGGAACGCGAAAAATCACGGACGATTATCTTTTGACGCGCGCTTTCTTGACCGCCTGAGCTTTCCATCAGGCAGTAGAAACCGTAGCGGCCGTCCGTAGCTTCGGGGCTCTCCGTCCTGGGCAGCATGACGGCAAAGTGGGCCGCCATCAGCGCGGCGTTAACCAGAATCCCGCGCGCCGATCCTGGGTGTATCGCGTTGCCTGAAAAAGTTACGTCAACGCCGTAAGCGTTGAAACATTCGATTTCAAGCTCGCCCCCCGCCCCTCCGTCCAGCGTGAAGCATACCGTCGCGTTTACCTTTTCGCGCGGGAATTCGGGCAGGCCCTTGCCCGTCTCTTCGTCGGGCGTGAATATCAATTCGAGCGGCCCGTGTTTTATGTCCTCGCGGGACACAAGGAAGGCGGCGGCACAGACAATGGCCGCGATACCGGCTTTGTCGTCCGCGCCGAGCAGCGTAGAGCCGTCTGAGTGTACAATTGTCTTTCCCACCGCGTCCGCCGGCGGCTGAATCGTTACGCCATCCCGCAAAACTATCGGCCTGCCGTCGTAATTGTTTATGACGCGGGGTTTTACGTCCTTTCCCGGCGCGTCGGGAGATATGTCCAGATGGGCCAGAAAACCGGTTGTTTCCGGAACGGGATATTCCGGCGGCAGGTTGGAAGGTATGCGCGCTACCAGGTAGCAGTGTTCTGTCAATTCCGCCTCTATCCCGAGCGCGGCAAGCTCCGCCTGTAACATACGCGCCAGTTCCCACTGCCCGGCGGTCGTAGGCGTTTCCGCGCAGTCAGGATCGCTCGTTGTCCAGATTTTTGCGTAGCGGACAAAGCGTTCAAGCAGCGCGTCCCTGAGCGCCGCTTCCTCAGCTCCGCTCACCAGCAGCCCGCGCCGTTCATCGTTTTTTGTATTCATTCAGACGCCGTCGCCGCCATGCAAGCCATAACCTTTGCGTCACTCAGCAGGTTTTCTATAAGACAGTACTCGTTGGGTTGGTGGGCCGTGCTGTCCATGCGGCTCCAGACAACGGCATCGAGGCCTTCGTTACGCAGGAAGGCGCCGACGGTGCCGCCGCCAATCCCCACCGGACGCGTTTCCACCCCGAGTACCTGCTTACACGCGGCGGAAAGCATCTTTACGATAGGGGAAGACTTTGGGGTCGGCTTTGATTCCATGCTTTGTATAAGCGTCAGTTCCACCTGTACGCTGTATTGCTGTTCGATACCAAGTCCGATGCGCCGCGCCTCCTCCAAAATCTCGTTGACTGGGTAGCATGGCAGCGCCCGTATATCCATGTAAAACACATCATCCCCCGGAATCGTGTTGATGTTGGGCACATTCGCTTCTCTTTTGGTGGGTTCTACCGTGGTATAGTCCGGTTCAAACAGGGTGTCGCGGGCTGAAAACTTTTTCATCAGTCCGCTTCTCAGCCTGAGCGCGAGGTCGGCGCCGGCGAGGCAGGCGTTACGCCCCTGCTCCGGGCGGGAAGCGTGCGCCTGCTTTCCCCTGGTATGCGCCTTGAGCCACATCTGATTCTTTTCGGCTATTTCTATTGTCTCCCCGGCAGGGTCTCCGCCGTCAGGTATCAGCACAAGGTCGCCCGGTTTGAATAAGCGGCGATGGTTTTTTAACAGCCAATCTATGCCAAAAGCGCTGCCGCACTCCTCATCCGCCGCAAACAGCAGCTTTAACGTGCGTTCGGGCTGTCGTTTTAGTTTGACGAAGGCAAAGGCGGCCAGCACGGACGAAACCAACCCTTGCTGGTTGTCCTCGACGCCGCGTCCTGTCAACCTGCCGTCTTTTTTGACGGCAACCCACGGATCGCTGTCCCATAGGGAAAGTTCGCCCACGGGCACAACGTCAAGATGGCTTACTATCCAAAGGCATGGCAGCGCGCCGCCGTCCTTTCCGTTTACCGTGACCGTCAGGTTGGGCCGAACGCCGCCCTTTGCTCGCGGGTCGGGAGCGTCGTACCGTTTCAGGCCGCTTATTCCCTGTTCCATGAGCCAGCGTTCCAAAAATTCGCACTTGTCCAGTTCCCCTTCGCCGCCCGAAGCCGGCGAAATTGCGGGGCGTCCGGTCAGTTCCGTCTGTAGTTGAACGGCGATATCTTCGCATCCGTCAATAAATTCAAAAATCTCACGTTCCACAATGATAATCCTCCTTTTATTATACACGCCGCCCGCCGGCATAACAACTGTCCGGCAGGCGGCCCCTATCTTATCCGAGGAGTGATCGGCTCACCGTAGCTTATGGCTCTCTCGTTAGCCTTGGAGGTAAACTTATCACTTTGTTAATCACAATTCGCCAAAAACCGTTTGACAAAAAAACGACGCGATATACTATCTTTCAACCATAAGGAACAGGGTATTTATGCGAATGTGAATATAAACAATGATATGTCAACAGAGTTGGCAGCCAACGCTGTTGACACGGGTCCAGCTTAATCATAGCCACTCCAATTTGCCAAGGCTTTTTGAATACGCCGGTAGACAGATAGGTTCAAAACACGCGCCTGCGGGACGGCACAGCGGCAAAGAGTTTTTTGCTTATATGCTTTACCTTGTAAGCGGGATTGGCCTCCAGTATTAAACTTTCCATTACTTCCGGGTCATCTGGAAGATGGTATGTGTATAACGCCAACTTGGGCGCGAATTCTTTTAACACGCCGCGCGCACCGGCAAGCATCTCACGTTCCGCGCCTTCAATATCTGATTTTATAAAATCTATCTTTTTTAGATTTGATTCTTGAGCGAATTTATCAAGCATGGTAA
>JAITAE010000102.1 GCA_031284295.1 Spirochaetaceae bacterium | reverse complement strand
ATAAAAATACGATGAACCACAAGGCTGCCGCTATATTTTTATCTGCACCCTAAACTACGGCTTTTGGGCATATTCGGCAAAGCCCGGAAATTACATGATTTCCGGATCGTGAAGATAGGATTTTGCCCTGTTCTGTTACATGACAGGGCAACGTCATTTAAAAATCGTAACCGGCGATACCAGTTGTTCCCCGGCGAGTACCTGCATCTTGATAATCCGGCACAGTTTGTCCGCGTCGATCTTGTCCGTGTTGCACCGGGCAAGACGCGGCACGTATGCCGAAATCTGCTTCAATTCGTAGGTGTTGGCTGTCACGACCTCTTTCACCCGATCCTTGAACAGCCGGGCAAAAGAAAAGGTCGTGACGGTCGACTCAATGAGAACGTGAGTGTCCGCCGTTAGGGTTTTGAAAAATTGAGCCGTACCAAAATCGTTGAGGCCAAAGGTCTCAATCCGTTTGTCTTTGGGATTATCTACCGAAGACCGCTCATTCCGGTAACAACAGGTAAACCTGTTATGGACACGAAGCTCCGCGCAAGGGATAGAAGCGGAATAACGCCGTCCGGCGTTATTATAGCGGATAGCCCGGTCGCCGCGTAGCGGCGATGCGGGTCCAAATTCCAAAACTAAAACACAGTTTGAATGATGTCTGGATACTAGTATTAATTCGCGTAACTGCGGACGAAAAATCTATCGGCCTTTACTTTAGAATCGATGGAGCGCACGGATTAACGTGGATTTTCATATCACGTCCTGGGTAATCTGTGAAAATCCGTGTAATATGTGGGCAAGTCCATTAACTAAACGCGCATGGGACCTGCGTCCGCCTCATTGACCCTGGAACGCAATGAATAGGATACTGTATTTAGTAACGGAGGGTAGGCCAGTGGTTAAGCCGCCAGTTTTGGGAACTGGACAGCGGGGGTTCAAATCCCCCCCTTCCGAATAGAGCGTACAGCGCGTACATCAAAACCACACAGGTGGTTTTGATGTATGAAAAAATCTTTTAATGTAAAATTGCCTGCCGGTGACCGCGTGTATCTGGATTCTTTTTTGATATTGGTTAAACTATACCTATGGTTTTTCACATCGTACTTTTGGTGATTTTCTTTGCCCTGCTTACGGGTATCGGAATATGGGGAATGACGCGCACAAAGACGCTTGGAGATTTTTTTCTGGGCGGGCGCAAGATGGGCCCTTGGGTGTCGGCTTTTGCTTATGGCACATCGTACTTTTCCGCCGTTATTTTTATAGGTTTCGCCGGAACCCAGGGCTGGCTGTTCGGTCTTAACAGCCTGTGGATAGCTGCGGGAAACGCTTTTATCGGCTCCATGCTGGCATGGCTCGTACTGGCCAAACGGACGCGGCGGCAGACGCAGAATCTGGACGCGATGACGATGCCCGGTTACCTGCAGGAACGTTACGGCGCGAAACACCTCAAACCGATAGCGGCGGTCATCGTATTCCTGTTCCTGCTGCCATACTCGGCTTCGATATTCAAAGGGCTTGGGCACCTGTTCGAGGCTGTCTTTCACATCCCATACAATACGGCCCTGATCCTGATGATAGCGTTTACCGGCGTATACCTGATACTGGGCGGCTACTTTGCCGTTGTGGTAATAGACTTTATCCAGGGACTTTTGATGATAGCGGGTGCGCTGGCGATGGTTTTCATAATCGTTTCTGAAGGCGGCGGGCTGGGCTCGTTCCTTGCCGGCATTGCGGAAAACTACAACGAACACATTCCGCCCGCCGCCCGTCCAGGTTTCCTTACCGTCGCATCGCTGGTGTTTATGACCAGCTTCGGTACCTGGGCCCTGCCGCAGATGACACAGAAATTCTACGCGATAAAAAACGAAAAGGTCATTCCGAAAGCGGTAATTGTCACGACAATATTTGCGGCGATCATCGGTTTCTCGGCCTACCTGGTCGGCAGTTCGGCGCACATCTTTTTTACGCCCGACACCTTACCGCGCGCGGCTGACGGCAAAATCCTGTTCGATCTGATAGTGCCGACGCTGCTTACGGAACATCTGCCTGAAACACTGACGGCGTTGATTCTGTTGTTTGTGCTGTCGGCATCGATGTCTACCCTGTCGTCCCTCGTTATGATTTCGTCATCGTCCGTCGCGATCGACCTTTACCCTGTAAAGAACGATCCCGGCACCGGTAAAGACCGCTCAACCGCCATGATGCGTTTTCTTTCACTGCTGTTCATAATCGTCTCTTACTTCATATCGCGTTTTCAGATCAGCATCATAGTGTACCTGATGTCGCTCAGTTGGGGCGCGGTTTCCGGTTCATTCGCCGCGCCCTTCATCTATGGATTGTACTGGAAACGGGCAAGCAAAGCGGCGGCTTACGCAGGTCTTTTAAGCGGTTTAGCCATAGAAATGGCATTGTTTTTCATACTCGGCCCGTCCAATTCCCCGCTCACCGCCTCAATAGCGATCATCGCGCCGTTCATCATTGTCCCTCTAGTGTCCGTCTTCACAAAACCGCCCGAAAAATCGCTGATAGACAAAGTTTTTGACACTAATACCAGGACATCCGCCGGCCAGCCGGCTTCATAGAGCGGCGCCTTTCAGCAAACACAGGCGTTACCCCCTCCGCGGGACGGTAGCAGAATGTAATGCCTGGGAAGTTCCCCTTAACTCCCAGCCGCCTCAACGCCCCTCCCGTTACCCCCTCCGTGGCGGGTGGAGGCTTTGACTGCCGCATCATTAGTACATTCCGGGCCAAAGGCTGCGCCTTTGGAACTGCCGGTGGAGGCTTTGACTGCCGTGTTATTAGCACATTCCGGGCCAAAGGCTGCGCCTTTGGAACTGCGGGTGGAGGCTTTGGCTGCCGTGTTATTAGCACATTCCGGGCCAAAGGCCGCGCCTTTGGAACCGCATACTCACTCGCCTCACAACGCCTCCATCATAAACGGCTAGTATCCCGACACGATTGTAAATACCGGTTTCCCAGTGCGGATATCTTATTCAGGAGACGAAGCTCCGCGCAAGGGATAGAAGCGGAATGAACCTCCCCACCCTGAAGGGTGGGGAGGTTCATTAGAGCGGATAGCCCGGTCGCCGCGCAGCGGCGATGCGCCCATATACCAAAACTTAAATCTACAGTTTGAATGATGTCTGGATACTAGCAGCAAGCGGGCTCCCCCGCCCTCTCCAGAGGAGAACCGCAACCTTTACAGGAGGCTAACTGTAGTACGACAATTTTTTTTCGGTGCGGACGAACGCGAAGGATACCACCCAATTCATGATGAAGTAAAATACGCCCGCCGCGAATATCGGTATTGTCGAGAATTCACGGGCGGCGGCGTTCTGCGCGGCGTGAAAAAGCTCCGCGACCCCTATAACCTGAGCAAGAGCGGTATCTTTTACAAGCGTGATCACCTCGTTCCCTGAAGCGGGCAGGATTCGCTTTATCACCTGCGGCAAAATAATCCGGTTAAACGCCTGCCTATTCGTAAAGCCGAGCACCTTTGCGGCCTCGTACTGTCCTTTTGATATGGCCTCGATGCCGCCGCGGTAAATCTCGGCAAAGTAGGCCGCATAGTTCAGTACAAAAGCTATTATCACCGCCGTAAAGCGGTTGTACGATAAAATAAATTTGGCGGCGGCCCAGAGACTTTCGGAAACAATAAACGGCGAAAACGTGTTGTACAAAAACGTGTAAAAATATTTCGGCACGAAATAAATAAATATAAGCTGCAAAATAAGCGGCGTTCCCCGCATTATTAACAGATAAATATTTATTATGCCGCTCAATACCCGATTCTTTGATGTTCGCGCAAGGGCTATCGGCATTGCGAGCGGCAGTGAAAAAACAAGCGTCAGAAAAAAAATCTCCAGCGAAACAAGCGCGCCTTTTGCCAAAAAATTTAACATCAACAGCATACTATACAACCTCATGGCCCTACACGGCCCGTTCCCCTGAATAATAAACCGGCCTTACGGTGTATGACTATACCCCGCCGCCGCGCACCCTCTCAAGGACGACTCCCAGCCGCCAGGCGGCGGCCCCAGCCCGATAACGGCGCGCGAAACATTGAGCGCGTTTAGGCGAAAAAGCGACCGGCTGTGGCGCGGGATCAGGCCGCTGTTTAGAATAAGTTTTTGTGTCTTCACTCTTCACTCTTCACTCCTCAGCCGCCTGGCGGCGGCCCGCTCCCATCGCGACAAGGGCTCCACTCACTGCGGCAAGCCCGCCGACGTGCACGGCATTGAGGTGCGCTGGGCTATCCTAGACCACGACCCCGCGGGCATTGAGGAGTTTGTCAACTCGGCTTTTGACACGGCGAGTCCGCTCTACCTGGAGTTCGGGGAGGAATACCGGGGGAAGCGTGTTTACATGACGGGGCGCTGGGAGATTGAGTGGGAAGGCGAGGCAATAGTGCCCTAAGGAAATGAAGAGTGATGAATGAGAAATGTTAATCTGTGTAATCCGTGGACGATTTAGAGTACTCTTTTGAAGAATGAATCATTGAAGACCTAGGGCAACACTGATTTATGCGAGTGCGCATTCGTCAACATAGCTGACGCAATCGGTGCTCCTTTAATGCGAATGTCAACGAAGTTGACACTCCTTCCTTAATGGGTTAAGCAGGATGAGCTTGCTCCTTAGGGCAACGATGATGCGCCAACGAAGTTGGCGAGGCCTCAAGTTAATCAGCGTTGCCCTAGAAAACAGCAAAGACAACACCTGACATACCCGCGTATTTAAAAGGCCGCCGGCGGGGTGGGCTGGCGGTATGCTACCGCGTAGCGGACTTTAAACCCACTGGTGGGCGCGTAGCGGACTTTAAACCCGCTGGCGGGCGCGTAGCGGACTTTAAACCCACTGGTGTGGGCGGGGTGGGATCCAAGACCGGCATATACTTTTTGTGCGCGTCTTCCAGAGCCGATACGGCTACGTGGGTATAGATTTGCGTAGTGCTTATATCGGCGTGGCCCAGAAGCTCCTGCACGGAACGGATATCCGCGCCGCCGGACAGGAGTTCCGTGGCAAAACTATGACGCAGCGTATGGAGTTTTGAGCTTGTACCGTTACGCGCGGCAAGAGCCGCGTAATTTTTCCAGATACCCTTACGGCCAAGCCGCCGCCCCAGACGGCTCAGGAACAGCGCCTCCGATTTACGGCCCGGTTTCAGCAGCAACGGGCGGCCCAGAGCCAGGTAGCGGCGTAGCGTATCTTCCGCGGCGGAGCCGAAAGGAACAAGCCTTTCCTTCCTGCCCTTACCCGTAACCCGAATCACGGCCTCACTGAAAAAGCAGTCGTCAACATTAAGGCCAACAGCTTCGGAGACGCGGAGACCGGACGAGTACACCAATTCGAAAAGAGCCCTGTCCCGCAGGCCAGCCGGCGAGCCGGTATCTATCAGGGCAAGCAGGGCGTCTATCGATTCGGCGGGAAGCGCCTCTGGCAGCCGCGCTTCACTCCTGGGCGCTTCGAGCAGAGAAGCGGGATTATCCTTTCTGACGCCCGAATCGATCAGAAAGCGGTAGAATGAGCGCAGCGCGGCGATAGCCTTGGCCGTACTCCGCCAGTCTATCCCGTCGCTAAGCGCCCGTTCCTCCAGGTAGCGCGTCAGCGTGGCGCTGTCCGCGCTTTCCGCGCCCGCCGGTCCGGCATAGACAAGCAGCCGCCGGATTTCGGCAAGGTATGTTTCTACAGAAAGCCGCGACAGGCGGTCCACACTTACAAGCCTGGACCGGTAGCGTTCGACAAGCGCCTTATCCGGCGCAGCCCTGTTTGAACTGACCATAGTTTTCAATAACGCTCATACTGCCGCGGCGAAGGACGGTAGGCGTCTCAAGATCGTCGCCGCGAAGCGGCAGCGGCGGATGCTTTCCATCGCCCCCACGCAGGTTGTCCCATTCATCGCCAAACAAAAAATCGCTGTGCTGCCCGCCCGCCTTTTTTTCGTCCGCGTCTTTGATGGGTTTAAGCTTTATAACGGAAGGGTCATCAAAACCTGTCGCGACAACCGTTACCTGAACCTTCCCCTCCATACTCTGATCGATAACCCAGCCCGCCTTCAACTTCACATCCTCATCCGCGAATTCCGTTACCTTGTTTACTATGTCCTGGAATTCAGGCGGTGAAAGGTCCCTGCCGGCGGTAACATTTACAAGTATTTTTTGAGCGCCCTTTATAGACGACACCTCAAGCATGGGGTTACTCATAGCCGCTTCCGCAGCCTCCCCGGCACGGTTTTCACCGGACCCCCCGCCTATACCTATCAGCGCGCCGCCCTGACCGCGCGTGAATTCACGCACATCCGCAAAGTCAATGTTTATCTCGCCGTGCTTGGTAATCATGTCCGAGATACCCTGGATACCCTGCCGCAGCACATCGTCAACCTTCAGGAACATTTCAGCCATAGACGAATGGCGGTCAACAATTTTGTAAACATTCTGATTGGGGATGGTTATGATAACATCAACGACGGAGCGCAGCTTGGCGAGCCCCTCCTTTGCGATACTCATCTTACTCTTACCCTCAAAATCAAACGGCATCGTAACAACACCCACCGTGAGCGCACCCAGCGATTTCGCGATCTCGGCGATGACCGGCGCCGAACCCGTACCCGTACCGCCGCCCATGCCCGTGGTGATGAACACCATATCCGCACCGCGAAGCGCGTTTTCAATCATGTCGCGGTCCTCAGTCGCGGCGTTTTCGCCAACTTCAGGCCGCCCGCCCGCGCCAAGACCGGCTGTCAGTTTAGACCCGATAGGCAGCTTCACCATCGCCTTGCTCTTGTTCAGCGCCTGCAAATCGGTATTTGCCGTTATAAACTGAACATTATCCAAACCGGATTCAATCATGCGGTTTACCGCGTTGGAACCGCCGCCGCCTGAGCCGATAACTTTTATTATCGTCTCGCTTTGTCCTGCGATTTCCATATCAGAAACTCCCAAGATATTCATATATCCCCCAAATCTTATAAATTTTCCGCTACTGCGGTTTTTTCAAAATTAAAGTGGGGGAAGTCTCCCCCTACGGGCGCACTATGTTGCGCCCTACCCCCTCTACGGGGGCTGCGCGCCCCCGTAACGCCCCCCGCTGCCTCGTACCATGCACAGTAAACGTAACACTGCATGAAACAGCAATCACACGTAACGCCCCCCGCTGCCTCGTACCGTGCCAGTAAACGTAACACTGCACGAAACAACAATCACACGTAACGCCCCCCGCTGCCTCGTACCGTGCCAGTAAACGTAACACTGCATGAAACAGCAATCACACGTAACGCCCCCGCTACTTCGTACCGGGTGTGCCGTCCCTCCGTGCCGGTTTAAAAAAATTCACGTTTTATCCAGTTCCCTATTTTGGCAAAAATGGGAAGCGGGTTAATTCCGTCTGAATGTCCGGGAACCGCGTCCGAAGCGCCCGGTGAAGGCGCCGCGCCGCCCTCCCTTTCATTGCCTTCCAGCACAAGCCCCACCGCGGTGGCATAGACCGGGTTGCGGTAATCGTCAACAAGGCCGCCGACAGGCAGCGGGTTTCCTATACGCACCGGCAGGTTAAAAACTTCGGCGGCTAGGTCCGCCGATCCCAGAAGATTCGCGCCGCCGCCGGTAAGCACTATGCCGCCCCCCAGAGTCCGTAGCGGACTGTATTCCCCGACCTTTGCCTTGACCATCTGAAAAATTTCCGTCATACGCGGCTTTACTATATCCAGAATCAGCGAACGGGGAATCGGAAACGGCGCGCGTCCGCCCATACCCGGCACGATTACCGTTTCTTCCACCTCGTCAAGGAGCGGCTCCCAGCAGCATCCCGCCTCAAGCTTTATCTTTTCAGCCGTTTCCGCGGCTATATTTTTTACGATAGAAATGTCGCCTGTAACCTGAGCCCCGCCCACCGGGACAGAAGCGGTAAAACAGGCCGCGCCCTGGTTGTAAACAAGAATATTAGAAGTGCCGCCGCCCAGATCGAGCAGCGCCACGCCCATTTCTTTTTCCTCCTCGGTAAGTACAGCGCGTCCGGCGGCAAGCGTCTGCAGCACCAGGCCGTTCACCCGGAAACCGGCGCGATTCACGCATTTAACCAGATTCTGCGCGCTTGTCATCGAACAGGTGATGATAAGAACCTCGCTTTCAAGACGCACGCCTATCATGTGCAACGGGTCCCGTATGCCGGACTGACTGTCTACGATGTAGGTCTGGGGAATAACTTCCAGAATTTTTCTGTCCATCGAAAAATCAACGGCGCGAGCAGCTTCCAGCACACGTTCCATATCGTCCCCGCTTATCTCACGGTGGGTGCGGTTCTTGCCGTTTACGGCAACCACGCCGCGCGAGATGACACCTTCCGTATGGCTGCCGCTTATACCCGTCCAACAGTTGTCCGCAACCTGTCCGCTCATCATCTCCGCCGCCTCTACGGCGGCGGAGATGGAACGCAGCGTGGCTTCAATGTTCACCACCACGCCCTTCCGCAGCCCGGTAGAAGGGCTCTGCCCAACACCGGTTATAGAAAAACCGCCCTGAGGGCTCTGCTCGGCGATAACGGCGCGAACCTTCGTTGTACCTATGTCAAGCCCCACAATGATACTATTTCTGGTCATCTTTACATTTCCCTAATCTTGTACGAAGCGGTACCTGTTCTAAAATCCAGTTCGTCAAGCACCACGCCTTTTTCGTTCAACACGTCCAGCAGCAGCAGCATATAGCGCAGCTTGTCTTCGGTTATACGCTGGCCCATACGAATCTTCGCCTGGTTATACACCGGATATAATGTCAATTCATAAGCGTCATACGTCTTTTTATTGATTTGTATTTCGGAGATGGTGGAAAGCAGTTCCGGCGCGTCCGCGCGCAGAGTATGCAAATCCTTGAACAAGGGCAGCAGGAAGTCTGGAAGCCTCAGCCCCGGCGCTATGTTTTCGAATACCAGCCCGGATATTACAGGCAGCGCCGTGTTCACAGCAACGCCGCCGTTCTGCCCTATCTGAAACAGTACGCCGTCCTTATCAAATAAGACGGGAACCGTCCTACCGCCCAGATCGGCCGACCCGGCCGCCACGGGAATACGGTTCGTAATGACTATCTCAACACTGTCCGGAAAGTGCTTTATCACCTTTGCGCTTTCAACCATAGGAAGCGCGGACAGGGCTTTTTCCGCCGCCGCGGCGTTTACCGACATGAACGAAGAACGCGAATCTATGCCGGCCTGTTCCAAAACCGCTGTACGGCCAATTCCGTCAAACCCCTTTATATCCACCACGCTTAACGGCATACAGGGGTTTATCACAAAGAGCCAGAGCAGTTCGCCTGCCAGCAGAATTGAACAGGCGATCAGGATACGCTTTAACGGTTTTTCAAACTTAAAATTTTCTTTTTCATTCGTAACTGCCGCCGCATCCATGCCTTCGTCTATCGCGGCGTCGTACCCCATCGCGGCCTTATAGTCCACCGTAAACTCCGTTGTCAATTTTTCCCTCAGACGCGGAAAAAGCCGGGACACGGGAAACGTTCACGACAATACCCGACATTATCAGCGTTATGAGCAGCGATGAACCGCCAGCCGAAAAGAACGGCAACGGTACGCCGGTAGCGGGCACAGCGCCCGAAACAACGGCGATGTTGAGCAGCGCCTGCGTAACGATCATGTTTACCATGCCGCAGGCCAGAAGGCGCTTGAACATTCCGTCCGATCTTAACGCGGCTCGGTAGCCGCGCCACGCGAAAAACGCAAATACCAGTATGAATATTACCACACCGATAAAGCCGCCTTCCTCGGAAAAAGCGGAAAAAATAAAGTCGCTCTGTATCTCCGGCACACTCTCAATTTTTCGCGTCCCCAGTCCAATGCCTTTACCCCAAAAACCTCCGGACCTTACGGTTACCACCGAAGCCTGCGTCTGGTACCCAGCGCCCAGCGGTTCCCACTCCGGCCATATAAAACTTATCAACCTGCGCAGGCGGTGCTCCTTTGTCAGTACAAGCAGAAAAGAAACCGGCAGGAATATTAGCGACGCGCTGACAAAGTAACGTTTCTTTACTCCGGCCAAAAAGAATACAAAAAGAGCGTTGCTTGCGATAAAAATCGCCGTTGAAAAATTATTCTGTAGCAGTATCAGCGTAAAAAATAACGCGGTAATCAGCGTCGGCGGCAGGATGCCGGATGCAAACATATCCATCTTTTCTTTTTTCTTGTCAAAAATATGGGCAAGATAGAGCGGCAGTACCAGTTTGACAAACTCGGAAGGCTGGAATGAAAATCCACCTATGCCTATCCAGCGGGAGGCGCCGTTTATGTTAAGGCCGATGCCGGGAACAAAAGTTAAACAGCAAAGAATTATTGCGACCATTACCAGGAATTTTATTGAGCCGCGTAGCGTTTCCAGGTTTATATTGACGGCTATCACGAAAAAGACAAAACCAAAAGCCGCGAATACGGATTGACGTGAAACAAAATGCCAGCGGTCACCATTGTACCAGTTTTCCGCGAAAGCGTAAGACGCCGAATACAGCATCACCAGGCCCGCTCCGGTAAGTAACACTATACATACTACCAGCGCGTGATCAAAGACTGCCTTTTTACCCGCGCCGTCAACAGAAAAACCCATCCCTCCCCCAAGGAAAACATATTAAAAACCTGAACCATTCAGCATTCGCATACCGGTCCGCTCACACCAACCATACCATACCAAATAATGAATGTTCAATCGTATATTTTTAGCTGATAATAATCAAGCTACCGTACCGTCATTCACTGAATCCGCCATCATTGAATTTTTAATGTTGACAAGGCTATTATCGCAAACAATCCGCCAAGTATCCAGAAACGGTTTACAACTTTTGTTTCCGCCCAGCCCGACAACTCAAAATGATGATGAAGCGGGGCCATCCTGAACACACGCTTCTTTTTCATCTTGTATACAAGCACCTGTATTATTACGGACGCCGCCTCAAGCACGAAGACGCCGCCGGCTATCAGTATCAGTATTTCTTTTTTTATCAGCAGCGATATTACTGATATAACCCCGCCCAACGCGAGACTGCCTACATCACCCATAAAAACATCGGCGGGGTAGGCGTTGAACCAAAGGAAGCCGACACAGGCCCCCACGCCGGCAAGACAAAACACGGTAAGCTCCCCCGCGCCGGGAATGTATGGAATTCCCAGGTACTGCGAATAGTCGGCGCGGCCCGAAAGGTAGGTGAGTATGGCAAGGCTTATAAATACGAATATCAAAAGCCCGGAAGCGAGGCCGTCCAGCCCATCACTCAAATTTACCGCGTTGCTTTCGCCGACCATCAGCAGTACAGCAAACGGAATCCACAGCACGCCCATATCAACAACGGGATTCTTGAAAAACGGCAGATACAAGACAGTAGATATTTTTTCGTTATTGTACAAATATAACGCTATCGCCAGCGCCGCAAAGAATTGCAGGATTAGTTTTGACCATGCGGGCAGCCCGCGTGAATCGCGCCTCTTTATCTTTAAAAAATCATCGGCAAACCCAATCGCGCCGAATACGATAAACGCGGCAAGCGTAAGCCCCACTTTTGAATTTCCCAAATCCATCCAGAGCAGCATCGAGATAAGCACGGATATTATTATTAAAAGTCCGCCCATCGTCGGCGTACCGGTTTTTTTAAGATGAGTCGCCGGGCCGTCATCCCGTACCGACTGTCCTATTTTGAATTTTCTCAGACTCTCAATGATCGGAGCGCCGAATAAAAAACAGAGCAGTAATGTAGAAAGCGCCGCGTAGGCTCCTCTGAAAGTTATATATTGAAATACATTGAATGCCGTCCAATATTTAATCAGCGGATAAAAAAATTCCAGAAACACTAAAAAACCCCTAAAACAACAGTATGAAGGCTTTCCCAAAACTTTAGTTTTTGGAAAGCTCTATGGGCCGCGATCCGCTATATAACCCTTTCCAACGCGCAGGCCCTGCTTCCTTTTAACAGAATCATGTCGCCTGCTCTTGCGCTGTTCCTCACCTTTAACTTTAACTCATTGATACTGTTTGTGTGAAACACAAATTTATTCCTTGCGTCTTTTAGTTTTGCATAAGAAATCTTTGCTTCTTCACCAAACAAAAAAATAATATCCGCCTTAGATTCGGCAAGCCGCTCTCCCAGCGCTTCATGTGCCGCCCTTGCCTCACCGCCCAGTTCAAGCATCGAGCCTATCACATAAACGCGCCGCCCGTCCCAGCCGGCCTCATCGCAAAGCGATATTGCCTTTTCCATCGATTCGGGGTTTGCGTTGTAGCAGTCCCGCACGACGGTAAAATCTCCGGCGATGATTTCGCTACGGCCAAACAGCGGCCTTGCCGCGGCCAGTCCCGTCCTTACCGCCTCGCCGCTTACACCGGCGGCTTCCGCTACGGCGGCGGCGGCAAGCGCGTTCAGTAAATTATGTTCACCCGGTAGCGCAAAGTTTACACTTTGACCGTCCCAGACCACCTTACTGCCGAAAAGCCCCTTTGCCTCGGCGCCGCCGAATTTTTTCGAGGCGGTCTTTCCAAAATAGCCCAGCCTTCCATTTACCCCTTCGGCCAAAAACTCCGAAAAAACACCGTCTTCCGGTAGAAAACCGAGCTCTTTACCGGTAAAGCGCGAAAAAATCGCTTTTTTTTCAAGGGCAATCTCCCGCTCACTTCCTATTATGCCGGCATGGGCGGAACCGGTATTCGTTATCAACGCTATATCCGGCCTCAGCACCGATGCAAGCTCCGCTATCTCGCCCTTCCTGTTCATCCCCATCTCGAAAATCCCAACTTCGTGGCCGGCGCGAATACGGAACACCGAAAGCGGCAGCCCCAAATCGGAATTAAGGTTGCCATCGTTAAATACCACGCTCCGTTCCGCCCCTATCATGGCCGCCGCAATTTCCTTCGTCGTAGTCTTGCCGGACGAACCGGTAATGCCTATCCTCAGCAGCTCTGGAAACCGGTCGATGTAGGCCGCCGCGAGCGCCTGCAGGCCCCGCAACGCATCTTTGACCAGTATCAGCGTCCCGCCCGCTTCCCGCGCCGCCTTCTCAAGCCCAAACGTGTCAAGTCCGGCTTTTTCGACAAGTGCGCTCGCCGCGCCCGCGGCAAAGGCCTGTTTTACAAAGGCATGGCCATCGTTGTTTTTACCCGGCAGCGCGACAAACAAGGCCCCCGGAGCCGCCTTACGCGAATCGATGCAGACAGAATCGAAACCTCGATCCCCCAAACCGCCGCCGTGGGCCGGTAAAAGTTCAAAGCCCGCAAGCGCCGCCGCCTCGTTAAAGGTCATCAGCATACGTTACGCCTTAAACGCGCGGGACTTATCCGCACTCATTCCCTGCCAATAATTACCTGAAGCACATCCTCAGGCCGCTTCTTTTCCAGCATCAGCTTAGACCTGGCGAAATCTTCGATGCGGGCCGAGGATGAAAGCGCGGTAATATCCCTGATTAGCCGCTTGTTGTTGTCTATCCACTCACGCTGTCGTTCGAGCAAAACACTAACTTCATCCTTCAACGCGGAATAACGTGCGGACTGCCAAATCACCACGCCTAACGAAAGCGGTAAGCTCACCGCCATAGCGTACAAAAATATTTTCCGTCCCATAGAAACCCTCATGCTACAGTTTTTCAAGCGCCCGCAGCTTCGCGCTCCGCGACGGCGGATTCGAGACAAGCTCTTCCCGCGAAGGAGTCACCGGTTTTGCGGTTAGTAACAGCGCCTCCTTTACTATCGGCGTTTTGGATGAGCCGTGAAAGCCGCCGCCTAAGGACTTGACGCGGAAAAAGTTTTTTACGATCCGGTCCTCCAGCGAGTTAAACGTAATCACGCCCAGCCTGCCGCCCGGCCTTAACGCGGAAAACGCCGCATCTAACAGGCCGGGTAGCTTTTTCAACTCGCCGTTCACCTCTACAC
The DNA here is from genome assembly GCA_031284295.1 of Spirochaetaceae bacterium. GTDB lineage: Bacteria > Spirochaetota > Spirochaetia > Treponematales > Breznakiellaceae > JAIRMY01. Next base: position 1,785 of record JAITAE010000102.1, on the reverse strand, counting down.
GCAGGGCCTGAAACACTTTTGTAGCAGGGTGAAGGCGGCGGTGGCGGCAGGCCGCCGGAACAGCGTCCCAGACAAGCCGTTCCAGCGTACTGGAATCCGCGACCGCCCGCACCCGCCTTGCCTCGGCAATGGCTCTCGCGATACGACGTGAATAGCGCTCCTCAGCGTTAAAAAAAAACATATCGGCAAGCGCGCTCTCACTGTAAGATGCAAGTATTTCGGCGGCGGATTGCCCTCTTTCAGTATCAATTCTCATATCCAGAGTTTCGGTGACTCTAAAACTAAAACCTCTGTCCCCTTTCTGATAATGGTAAAGGGACACCCCCAAATCCAAAAGAATGATACCGGGCAATTCGTTACCGGTCAGAGTTTCGCAAACTGAAGGCGCTTCCCCTGCGCCAATGCAAGATAAAAAATCCTGCGCCCAGCCACGATAAAACTCTATTCGTCCGCCAAATTCTTTTAAGCGTTCACGCGCAGCTTTTATTATTTCTTTATCCGCGTCTATCCCCGTTATCCGCAAATTGGGAAAACGGCTCAAAAAAACGGCGCTATGCCCCCCTTCCCCTAGCGTACAGTCTATCATGTACTCCCCAACCGCGGAGAGCATCCTTTCTGTAGCAAGAAAGCGTATAAGTTCCTCCGGCAACACCGGAGTATGTACAATCGTCAAAACAACTCGCCGAATTGTTCCGCCGCCAAGGCCAAACTTTCACCATCCTCACCTTCGTTCACTGTCTTGTATACGACGGCATCCCAAATTTCAATACGCTGACCCACGCCTATAACAAAACATTCCCGTTTAAGGCCGGCGTACTCCCGTAGACTCTGGGGTATCGCTATACGACTGGACTTGTCGATTTCCGCTTCCGCGGCCCAACCCAGAAAGTGGCGCTGCATCCTGCGGACATCCTTCAGCATGGGCGAAGCTTTTTCCCACTTTTCGGCGAATTCTCGCCATTTTTCGGGCGGGTAAACCCATAGGCACTGCTCTATGCCGCGGGTGATCACCAGTTTTTCGCTCGCAAGCGCCCGTTGCAACGCCGCGGGAAATGTTATGCGGCCCTTGTCGTCAAGCGTGTTACAATAGCCGCCGTTAAGCAAAGAGCCATACCCGGCCGTTTTTTCTCCGGCCCTCGCCTGCCCTGTTTCCGTAACGCGCCATTCCATTCTTTGTGAATTTTTCGCCACTATTCGCCACTATTCGCCACATATTTTATTTATAACCCACCCGCTTTTTTGGGTCAACGGGCTTTAGCCAAAAATAAAAGGTTTTGGGAATTTTTCCTCCAATTACTACTAAACAGATATTTAGGTCATCCACCGGGCGCCCAGGTCGCTTTTTAAAAATACGCCGGTAGAGTTGGTGTTCTCCATGGATTTTGCCAGGTCTTCAACGTTTCTTTTTTTGAAAGGGGGCGCTATTTCCATGCCGTCTGCGGCACATAGTGGCGTTCCTGTCGCGCCCCCCTACTTACAGCCCCGCGCCGCCCGCAAGCGGGCTTATGCGGGTCTTCCAGTACCCCCAAAAGTGAAATTGTTCAGTCTCCGGTTTCCAAACATAAATTGGACTTGTTCAAGAATCGTATGATTTTCTCCCAAGTCGCAGCAAATGCGGCGCATTTTGCTGTTTTTTATTCTGCAATATCTGGTTTAATACCCCGCGGCTTGCCGCGGCTCAGGTAATGCAACGCCGACAGAGATTTGGTATTAAACCAGACGGTATTATAAATTTCCTTATCCGATCGAGCCTCCGCAGGAGGCTCTTGAGCAGTGGGGTCTGCT